>NZ_VFWQ01000010.1:17500-299746 GCF_006442705.1 Mesorhizobium sp. B1-1-7
CCGTGCACAGGCCGCAAGAGCCTCGCAATCGAGCGGGCGATGAGCCTTATAGAGAAGGCGCGCCGTCCTCTTTGCGGAGCGCTCCATAAGAGACGCGCCGTCCTCTTTGCAGAGCGCTCCATAGAGAGAAGTGTGCGTGGGGAATTCGACCGGGGCCTGAGGCTTCGTTGACTTAACCTGCCATGACAGGCAAATGTCATGGCCACAACAAAAGCGACAAGCCGTTCCGCCCCGGGGAAGAAGCAGCCTTTCTGGATGCCAGACACGGAAAATGTCATAGCCGAACTCGGCAATGATCCGCCGCTTATCGCGGACGGTCGCAGCGGCCCGCCCGATCGGCGCGAGGTTTCTGCGCGCTGGCTGTCGGGAACATTCCTGACCGGCGTGACCTCGAGTGTGTTGATGGGCGTGGCGCTGTTCGCCGCCCTTGACGGACGCCAGCAACTGGCGACGCCACCCGAGATCGCCGAGCTGATCGGCCTGGCCAGCAATGGCGATTCCGGCGAGGTGGCCAAGACGACCAGGCTGGTGGCGCCGCGCCAGATCGCCAAGGCCAAGGACCGCCGCCGGATGGAAGTGTCGATGGTCACCAAGGTCGGCGACCGCGATGTTATCCACACCATGCCGTTCGTGCAGATCAAGATGGCGCTCGCCGCCGGCCACACCACCAGCCGGGCCTACCCGCCCTTCGACCCGATGCAGGTGTTCGGCGACGACGGCGACGACACATCGGCGCAGCCGGCGACGGCGTCAGCCGCAGCCGGCCAGATCTATGGCGCCAAGGTCGAAAGCGAGATGAGCCTGAAAACCGTCGATTTCCCCATCGAGACGGCTTCCTTCGACGAAAAGAGCGATCTGTCCGCCGATGAGGTGGAAAAGGTGGTGCGCGAAGCCGGCACCGACCTCAGCGACGGCGCCGTGCAAGTCGCTTCACTCCACTATGTCGACCCGCAGCGATTCGGCGAAGCCTTTGCCGAAAGCATGGCCGGTTCCTATGACGTGAAGATCGTGCCGGAAAACGTCTCGGTGGCGCCGCGCGCCAATGTCGACGACCAGGCGCCGGCTTTCGCCGAGGAAATCATCCCCTTCACCAAGGATACCGATCTTACCGAGGCCTTCGCCGATTCGGGCTATACCGGCGAAGACGCCACCGGCATGGCCGAAGCAATCGCCAAGCTCTTGAACGCCCCGGCACTCAAGGCGGGAACGGTGCTGCGTGTCGGTCTCGAGGTTCGTGGCGATGCCGCCAAGGTCGTGCGCACCAGCGTCTACGACAAGACCACGCATATCGTCACCATCGCGCTCGACGACCGCGGCCAGTATGTGCCTGCGCAGGAGCCGGATCCGAATCCCGAATTGTTGACTGCGTTCGACGATTCGTCGGCGCCAGTGGTGGTGCGTGGCAATCTGCCCAATGTCTATGACGGCATCTACCGCACCGCTTATTCCTACGGCATGTCAAAGAAGATGACCCAGCGGCTGATCAAGCTGCTGGCGTCTGGCGTCGACTTCCAGTCGCGACTCAATCCGTCGGATCGCCTCGAAGTGCTGTTCTCGCAGCCAGACGGGGACGACCAGACTTCCGACGATTCGGAGCTCCTCTATGTCTCGGCGACATTTGGCGGCACGACGCGCAACTTCTATCGCTTCCAGATGCAAGACGGCAGCACCGATTATTTCGACCAGGATGGATCGAGCGCCGAGCAGTTTCTGCTGCGCAACCCACTGCCCAACGGCAGGTTCACCTCCGGCTTTGGTGCACGCAAGCATCCTATTCTGGGCTATGTCCGCATGCACACAGGCACCGATTGGGCAGCTCCCATCGGATCGCCGATCATTGCCGCCGGCAACGGCGTGGTCGAGAAAGCGGGCTGGGCCGGTGGCTATGGCAAGCAGATCATACTGCGCCATGCCAACGGGTACGAAACCTCTTATAATCACCAGAGCGCCTTCGCCAAAGGCATCGCGCCTGGCGTTCGTGTCCGGCAAGGCCAGGTCATCGGCTACCTCGGTCAGACCGGCCTCTCCACCGGTCCACACCTCCACTACGAACTGATCGTCAATGGCACCAAGGTTGATTCGATGCGCGTCCGACTGCCGGTCGGCAAGGTGCTGAAAGGCGACGATCTCGTCGCCTTCAAGCGCGAGCGCGAGCGCATCGACGATCTCCTGAAGCAGGAAGACGGCAATTCGCTGAAGGTCGCCAGCGCCAAGATCGAAGGCTGAGCCTTCCCGTTTCAGTCCTGCCGGGTTTTGGCTTGCGGCGACGTTTTGGCTTGCCGCGACCAGGGCAATGGCTCCCCGGAAATGGTCATCCAGGCAATCACTGCCGAAAGCAGGCATAGCAGCGCCGTCACCAAGGAGACGGCGGCAAACGCCGCATCGCTGGCCGCGAGCCTTGCCGCATCGAGTGCCGGCGCAAGTCCTGGCGGCGCCGGTTCGCCGAAGCCAGGCACGCCGGGCGCTGCACTCCCGTCCAGCGCGTTGGCGTAGGCCCAGGCGGCCAGCGACCCCATCGCCGCCACGGCGATCAGGCCGCCGATGCGCGAGACGGCATTGTTGATGCCGGAGGCGGCGCCCGTATCCTTGTCTTCCACCGCTGTCATGATCGCGGTCGACAAAGGTGAGACGACCAGCGCCATGCCAAGCCCCATCAGCGCCATCAGCGGAAATATTCCCGCCCAGAATTGATGGAAGCCGGCATGGGCGAGCAAGGCAAGCCCGGCGAAGGCGACCGCCACGATCAGGCTGCCGCAGGCGATCGGGAAACGCGGTCCGATCCGGTCCGACAATTGGCCGACCGGTCCCGACAGAAGCGCGATCGATGCCGACAGCGGCAGGAAGATGAAGCCGACTTCGGCCGTGCTCAACCGCCAGCCGGCGATCAGCAACATGGGTAGGTAGAAAAGATTGGCCGACAGCGCGAAATAGAGGAAGAAGGTCGCCACATTGGCGCCGGCGAAAGCGCCGATGCGAAACAGGCTGAGGTCGATCATCGGCTCGCGCTGCCGCTGCTCGAACAGGATGAAGACGATCAGCAGCACGGCACCGGCGGCAATGCTGGGCCCAGCCATATGGCCCTCGCCGCTGGAGCTCATCGATGTCAGTCCATAAGCGAGCGCGCCGAAGGCCAATGTCGCGAGCGCGCCGCCACCAAGATCGAGGCTGCGCTTCTCCGTCGGTGCATCGGCCGGGATCTTGACGAGCAGCAGATAGATCGAGATCAGGCCGAGCGGCAGGTTGACGGCGAAGATCGCCCGCCAGATGCCGTCGCCGAAAGCAGAAAGCACCAGGCCGCCGAGCACGGGACCAAGCGCGGTGGTCAAGGCCGAGGCCGCCGCCCAGATGCCGATCGCTCGGCCGCGCTCCTTTTTCGGGTAGGCCTTGGCGATGATGGCGAGGCTGCCGGGCACCATGATCGCGGCACCGATGCCCTGGAGGGCGCGAAACGCGATCAGCACGACAGCGTTCGGCGCCAGCGCACAGGCGAGCGATGTGGCGACGAAAAGCGCAATGCCGGCCACGAAGGCGCGGCGCAGCCCGAACCGGTCGCCGGCGGCACCCCCGGCAAGGATCAGCGCCGACAGCGTCAGCGCATAGGCGTTGGAAATCCACTGCGCCTCGGCGAGGCTGGCGCCGAGATCGACGCGGATCGCCGGCATGGCGATGGCCAGGATCGAGCCATCGATGAAGCCGAGCGCCGAAGCAAGGATCGCTGCGATCAACACGTACCGCCGCTGCGATTGCGGACAGAAGGTTCCGTTGGTGGCCGGGCTGGTCAGCGGGACGGCGGCTGCTTTGCTTGGTGAATGCATGGAACCCTGCTTAGACCGCCATTGTGTTTGCAACAACCGGCCAGCACCTTGCTGTCCTTGAAACCAGCCAGTTGGCCAGGATGACGCCCTATCCGGATGCAAACGGTCGCAGTCATGCTAGGTTCCAGCGCGAGCAACAGGCGGGGAGAAATCGATGAAGCGCCCACTTGAGGCATCGGCGGAGGGACGTGGCCGCATCGTCGGGATCACCGACGGCGTGTTCGCCATCGCGCTGACTCTGATCGTGCTCGAGATCAGGGTGCCGGCGCATGAGGCTGTTCATTCCGAGCATGATCTGCTTGCCGCCATCGCGGCACTGGCGCCACGCTTCCTGACCTACGCCTTGAGTTTCCTGACGCTGACCATCTTCTGGTTCGGCCAGCAGGCGCAACATGGGCTGATCGCCAAATCCGACCGGCGGCTCGCCACGCTGAACCTCTGCTTTCTCGCCTTCATCGCCCTGCTGCCGTTCTCGACCGACCTTCTGGCCGACTTCCTCGAATTCAGGACCGCGGTTCTTGTCTATTGGCTCAATCTGCTGATGCTCGGCGTCACGCTGTTCGCCAGCTGGCGTTACGCCGAGAAGAACGGTTTTGTGGCCGAAGATGTCGACGCGCAAACGAAACGCACGGTCTATCTGCGCATCGTCAAGGCACAGATTCTATGGGCGATCGGCGCTGCACTCTGCCTGGTCACCCCACTGCTCAGCGTCGGCTTCATTCTGGTGGTGCAGCTGATCTATGCCGCCGCGCTGCGCGGCTCATTGCTGCGCAAAGTCATCGGCTGAAGGTCCGCCGACGAACTCCACGGTGACGCCTGGCGACACCAGCTTGGCGAGCTCGCGCGCGTCCCAGTTGGTCAGGCGCACGCAGCCATGGCTTTCGGTCTTGCCGATCTTCGACGGCTCCGGCGTGCCATGGATGCCGTAGGTCGGCTTGTCCAGCGCGATCCACACCGAACCAACCGGACCGTTGGGCCCAGGTGGGATGGTCAGGATCTTGTCGTTCTGGCCCTGCTTGAAATTGATGTTGGGATTGTAGGTGTAGTTCGGATCGAGCGCGATGCGCGACACCGTGTGGATGCCGGTGGGCGACGGCGTGTCGGCCGAGCCGATGGTTGCGGGATAGGCTGCGACCAGCTTGCCGCCCGCATCGTAGGCGTAGACTTCCTTCTTGCCCTTGTCGGCGACGATGCGCGCGACCGGCGTCGAGACCAGCTTGCCGAAATTGGCAACCTTGATGATCGTCCCGGGGCGATTGAAGTCGAGACCCTTGTTGATCGACTTCAGATAGTTCTCATCCATGTGGAAACGCTCCGCCAGCGCTTCGGGCACCGACGTGTAGCCCATGCGGTCGAGCTGCGCCTTCTGGCTGTAGTCTTCCGGGATCGATGCGACGTAGGGGCCGGCCGCATCCTCTGGCGTGATCGTGTAGTTGGCAAAGGCGTCGCCGCCCGATTGCGCAAGAGCGGCCTGGATGCCGACCGCATCGGTCGACTTCAAATTGCTGCCGCTGATCTCGTTGTATGCGGCGAGCGCCTTGTCGACGTTCGAGCCGAAGCGCCCGTCGATGACGCCAGGCGAAGCACCGCCGCGGTCGAGCAGCACCTGCAGGGCGGCGACATCCTGGCGCGCTCCCAGCGACAGCGATGGGTCGACCGCTGTGTTGCCGTCAGCCTTCGGCGGCAGCGCCGCCTGATCGGCGGGCGCGTCCTGATCCTCGGGCGCTGCCGGCTGGAGAGGATCTATCGACGCTTCATCGAGCGGCTGGCGCTTGATGGTGTGCGGCTTTGCCGGCTGCGGTGCGTCGGGGTAATTGTTGTCGTAGCTGCCGTCGTCCTGTGGTGCCGGCGGATAGGCTTCCACCGAATTGCCGCCGTCATATTCGTCCGCTGGCGGCGGGATGACCCGGCCTTCCTCTTCCAACTGCTTGCGGCGGAAGCGTGCCATGTCTTCCGGATCGTCGAGATAATAGCGGTCATCGTCGGCGGGGCCGCGGCCCAGCTCGCGCAGCCGCATCTCGCGGCGCAGCGCGCGCCGGTCGAGCCGTGTCTGCGGTGGCTGGATGGCGACGACCTTGCCGGTATCGGCATCGACGATGACGCGATTGCCCCTGGCGTCGTAGTAGATATCGAGATTGCCGTCCTGCGCGACAAGGATGCCGCCTGGATCGGCGGCACGGGCAACCCTTGGTGCATCGTCCTGCGTCGGCGCGGCAAACGCGCCGGAAGACACAAGCCCGGCGGCGAGCGCCGAAAGGGCAAAGATCGTGCGGAACATGGTGGCCAAACTCTCCGGTCCGTAAATTGCCGCCGCCCGGCATTATTCTTTTAGAATGCCACATCGTGCCTTCCGAAAATCGAAACGATTTTCGGGGCCGATGCGGTAAGCGAACCCCTTCGCCAGCAAACCAGTTAACCCACCGTATGATTCCAACATGAACCGGGCATGAAGATGGCGGTTTTTCGGTCTCTCGCTGGATATTAGCTAGCTTGCGCCAAGCCCCAGCTGCTTGCGCGCCTGCTTCGTCAGCTTCAGGGCGACCAGGCGATGGCTCTCGCGCAGATAGTCCTTCAGCGCTGCATCATCCACGCTCTGGCTTGTCTGACGCTGGATCCATTTCATGCCGCGCGATGCGAGATAGGGCGCGGGCCGACAGCCAGGCTGTTCCTTGAGCACGTCATAGGCAATGTCGGAGCATTTGAAGGTGACGAAGAGTTGCTTTCCGTCGTCCCAGCCGCCGATTGCGAAGACCTTGGTCCCGACCTTCCAGACATGGGCGCCGCCCCACTGGACGACATGGTTTGTAGCCGGCAGCGAGGCGCAGAAGCTGTTGTAGTCGTCCAGCGTCATCCGGGCCTCGCTGTTTGTAGAATGCCTATAAGAAAATGCCGCGCATCCGACCGGATGCGCGGCATTGGATCAGGCCGCCGCCTCGGCCGCGACAATCGTCGGCTTCGAGCGGAAATTCAACCGGTCGGATCCGGCCGTCACCTTGACGGTCGAACCATCGAGGATCTCGCCGAGCAGGATCTTCTCCGCCAGCGGATCCTGCAGGTCCTTCTGCATCACCCGCTTCAACGGCCGCGCACCATAGGCCGGGTCGTAACCCTTGGCCGCCAGCCATTCGATTGCCTCGTGATCCAGCGCCAGCGTGATCTTGCGATCGACAAGCAGGCTCTCCAGCCGCTTGAGCTGGATTTCGACGATGCGATCCATGTCCTTGCGGCGCAACCGGTGGAACAGGATCACCTCGTCGACGCGATTGAGGAACTCCGGCCGGAACGATGCCCTGACGACGCCCATCACCTCGTCGCGTACCGCGTCGACATCCTGGTCCTCGCCGAGATTGACGAGATATTCGGCGCCGAGGTTCGACGTCATGATGATCAGCGTGTTGCGGAAATCGACGGTACGACCCTGGCCATCGGTCAGGCGGCCGTCATCGAGAACCTGCAGCAAGACGTTGAAGACATCCGGATGCGCCTTCTCGATCTCGTCGAACAGCACGACCTGATAGGGCCGGCGCCGCACGGCTTCGGTCAGCGCACCGCCCTCCTCATAGCCGACATAGCCGGGAGGCGCGCCGATCAACCGGGCGACCGAGTGCTTTTCCATGAACTCCGACATGTCGATGCGCACCATGGCGCTGTCGTCGTCGAACAGGAAGCTTGCCAGCGCCTTGGTCAGTTCGGTCTTGCCGACACCCGTCGGCCCGAGGAAGATGAACGAGCCGATCGGCCGGTTCGGATCCTGCAGGCCGGCGCGGGCCCGGCGCACGGCTTTCGAAACAGCCTGCACCGCCTCGCCCTGGCCGACGACACGCTTGCCGATCTCGTCTTCCATGCGCAACAGCTTGTCGCGCTCGCCCTGCAGCATCTTGTCGACTGGAATGCCGGTCCAGCGCGAGACGATATGGGCAACGTGGTCGGGGGTGACCACCTCTTCGACCATCCCCACCTTGCCGTCCTGGGCTTCGGCCTCCTTCAGCTTCTTTTCCAGCTCCGGGATCTTGCCATAGGCGAGCTCGCCGGCGCGCTGGAATTCACCCTTGCGCTGGGCAATGGCCAGATCGTTGCGTGCCTCGTCGAGCTGCTTCTTCAGGTCGGCGGCGAGGCCAAGCTTCTGCTTCTCGGCCTGCCACTTGGCGGTGATCTCGGTCGATTCCTCCTCGAGGCCGACCAGTTCCTTTTCCAGGCGAGCGAGCCGGTCTTTCGAGGCATCGTCCGTCTCGACCTTCAGTGCCTCGCGCTCGATCTTGAGCTGCATGATGCGGCGATCTATCTCGTCCAGCGCCTCGGGCTTCGAATCGACCTGCATCCTGAGCCGCGACGCGGCTTCATCGACGAGGTCGATCGCCTTGTCGGGCAGGAAACGGTCGGCGATATAGCGGTTGGACAGCGTCGCCGCCGCCACCAGCGCCGAGTCCGAGATGCGCACCTTGTGGTGCTGCTCGTACTTCTCCTTCAGGCCGCGCAGGATCGAGACGGTGTCCTCCACCGTCGGCTCGTCTACGAAGACCGGCTGGAAGCGGCGGGCAAGGGCTGGATCCTTCTCGACATGCTTGCGATATTCATCGAGCGTGGTCGCGCCGACGCAGTGCAGTTCGCCGCGCGCCAGCGCCGGCTTCAGAAGGTTCGACGCATCCATGGCGCCGTCCGCCTTGCCGGCGCCGACCAGCGTGTGCATCTCGTCGATGAACAGGATGATGTTGCCGTTGGCCGAGGTGACTTCCGAAAGCACGGCCTTCAGCCGCTCCTCGAACTCGCCGCGATACTTGGCGCCGGCAATCAGCGCGCCCATATCGAGCGCCATCAACTGCTTATCCTTCAGCGATTCCGGCACGTCGCCATTGACGATGCGCAGCGCCAGGCCTTCGGCGATCGCGGTCTTGCCGACGCCCGGCTCGCCGATCAGCACCGGGTTGTTCTTGGTGCGGCGCGACAGCACCTGGATGGTGCGGCGGATCTCGTCGTCACGACCAATCACCGGGTCCAGCTTGCCGGCGCGGGCATCCGCCGTCAGGTCGCGCGCGTATTTCTTCAGCGCGTCATAGCCCTGTTCGGCACTCGCCGAATCGGCGGTGCGGCCCTTGCGGACATCGTTGATGACCTGGTTCAGCGCCTGCGCGGTGACGCCGGCCTTGGCCAGGATGTCTGCGGTCTTGGCCGATTTCTCCATGGTGAGCGCCTGCAGCAGCCGCTCGACGGTGACGAAGCTGTCACCGGCCTTCTTGGCCAGTTCCTCGGCGGTCGAGAACACCTTGGCCAGAGGCTGCGCCAGATAGAGCTGACCGTTGCCGCCTTCCACCTTGGGCATCGCCTCGAGCGCCGTCTCGACGCCGAGCTTGACGTCGCGGACATTGCTGCCGGCGCGCTCGATCAGCGACGCGGCCAGGCCTTCGTCGTCGTCGACGAGGACTTTCAGGATATGTTCGGGGGTGAATTGCTGGTGATTGCGCGAGAGCGCCATGGTCTGCGCGGACTGGATGAAGCCGCGCACGCGCTCGGAATATTTCTCAAGGTTCATATCTGTCTCCTTCCATCACCAGCCCGCTTTGCGGCACCGGATCAGATTACGGTGACGGACCCGCCCATTCGAGCCGGATCCAGTTCAGCCGAGATATGGTGCATAGGCCATGCCGTCTCAAGACGCCTTGATATCGGTCAATGCATAATATTCCACGTCAGCCCAAACGAAAACGGCGGAGATTTCTCTCCGCCGTTCAACGTCTTGAAATACTGTCCGATCAGTTGTCGATATCGGTGGTGGCCGGCTCGGCATTGCCGCTGTCGGCGGGGGCCGTGGTCATCTCACCCGTATCGGCGTTGCCGCCACCGGCGTCGACCTGGTCGGCATTGGTGCGAGGACGGCGCGGACGCCGCGGGCGGCGGGCGGCACCGCTCTCGGCGGCTGCCTCATTGAGTTCGGCCTGGGCCGCCAGACCGGCGGGCGAAAAATTCTCGAATGATGGAGCTGGCTCGGCTGCCGCAACGCTCTCGGCCGGCGACGTGGCTTCTTCCGCCTGGACCGGGGCCTCGTTGCGCTGCTGCTGGCCGCCTTGCTCTGCGGAAGCATAATCGCGCTGGCCGTTCTGGCCATAGCCGCCATTGGGGCGGCGATCACGGTGGCGTCCGCCATTGTCGCGGCCGCCATTGTTACGCCCGCTATTGTCACGGCCGCCATCACGATTATCGCGGCCGCTTTCCCGGTTCAGCGCCACCTCGGCTGGCATGCCTTCGATCACCGGCTGCGGCCCGGCGCCATGGTTGATCACCGGAACTTGCGGTTCGGAACCAACGTTGCCGCCGTTTCCTGCCCCATTGCCGGACCCGGCATTGTCGAACTCGTCGCGATCCTCGTCGCCGTCATCATCGAAATCGTCGCGATTCTGCTGGACGTTCTGGATCGGCATCTGCGCCTGGGCGGCGGCAATGATGCGATTGTAATGTTCTGCGTGCTGGAGATAGTTCTCCGCCATGACCCGGTCGCCGGAGCTTTGCGCGTCACGTGCCAGGGTGGCGTATTTTTCGGCGATCTGCTGAGCCGATCCACGAATCTTTACGTCCGGACCGTTGCTCTCGTAATTGCGCGTCAGGGGATTCGGCCCCTTGCGGTTGTTGTTGTTGTTATTGTTATTGCCGCCGCCGCCGCCATTGTTGTTGCGACCGCGCATGCGCCTGTTCTGCTGTTGTGGCCTCATTCGACTCTCTTCATTTTGAAATTTTTGAAAACTCGTAACGAACGGTGGCGCTCATGCAGCCAGCCGTTCGGTTTCTTCACCGGCGTTCGCCCGCATCAATTGCGTTGGCGCCACGTGCCATCCTGTTCCGGTTACATCACTTGCCGGACGATTCCCGCACGAAGCTTGGGCGTCGTTTGCGCAAGAAGGCAGCTATTTCCAAGGGAACCGAATCGCTAAGAGCACTGCCTGCTTCGTCTCATCCGGTTAAGGCGACCCTAGCCGCATTCCCCGGCATTGCCAAGCGCTTTTTTCGCACTGCGTCAAGGCTTTCCCCGTTGAAAGACAAGAACCCTGTCGTTTCCACCAAGGTCGCGGAAAGCACCGACCAGTCCATAACCTACAGACCTGAATATATCCGTAACTTCGTCCTGCTGCGTGTGGCCGATCTCGACCGCAACCCTGCTTTCGGCTTCCAGAAACCTTGCCGCCTCGGCGGCGATGATCCTGTAGGGGTTCAGCCCACCCACGCCGCCATCAAGAGCCACGCGCGGGTCGAAATCGCGGACTTCGTCCTGCAGATTTCCTATGTCTTGGGAAGGTATATAGGGAGGGTTTGCGGCAATTACATGGTATCGGCCTGAAACTTTTTCGAACCAGTCCGACTGCAGCGCCGTGAACCGGCCGCCGAGCCCGAGTTGCCCGGCATTGCCGGTCGCCGTCGCCAGCGCACCGGGGGCGATATCGACGCCGGTGGCGGTCGCGGCCGGCTCGGCGCTGAGCAACGCCAGGGCGATGGCGCCCGTCCCTGTGCCGAGATCGAGGATGCGGCATGCGCCCTCGCGCGCCGCGATTGCCTTGACGAAGGGCAAGATCGCCTCGACCAGCGTTTCGGTGTCCGGCCGCGGCTCCAGCGTTTCCGGCGACAGCGACAGCCGTAAACCGTAGAATTCCCGATAGCCGAGGATGCGATGCACCGGTTCGCCACCGGCCCGTCGTCTCAGGGCGGCGTCGATCGTCTCGATGGCGCGCCCGTGAACCTTGAACTCCGGATCGGCAATCGCTTGGGTGCGCGTGGTACCGGAAAAGTGTTCGACGATCAGCCTGGCATCGAGCATCGGATCATCGACAGCTGCGGCCACGAGCCGAGCCCGCGCTTCCCGCAACAGCGGCCCCAGCGCCTCTGGCAGGCTGTCAGCCATCAAGGCCGATATCGGCGAGCAGCTTCGACTGGTGATCGGCGATCAGCGCGTCGATGACTTCGTCGAGCTCGCCCATCATCACCCGGTCGAGCTTGTAGAGCGTCAGGTTGATGCGATGGTCGGTGACGCGGCCCTGCGGGAAATTGTAGGTGCGGATGCGCTCCGAACGGTCGCCGGAGCCGACCTGCGACTTGCGTGCCTCCGAGCGTTCCTCGTCCGCCTTGCTGCGCTCCATGTCGTAGAGCCGGGCGCGCAGGATCTGCATGGCCTTCGCCCGATTCTGATGCTGCGACTTTTCCGCCTGCACCACCATGATGCCGGTCGGCAAATGGGTGATGCGGACCGCCGAATCGGTGGTGTTGACGTGCTGGCCGCCGGAGCCCGAGGCCCGCATCGTGTCGATGCGGATATCTTCGGAGCGGATGTCGATATCGACCTCTTCGGCTTCCGGCAGCACGGCGACGGTGGCGGCGGACGTGTGGATGCGGCCGCTGGCCTCGGTCGCCGGCACGCGCTGCACGCGATGCACGCCGGATTCGAATTTCAGATGGGCAAAGACGCCCCTGCCGGAAATGGTGGCGATGATTTCCTTGAAGCCGCCGGCATCGCCGTCGCTGGCCGACACCGTCTCGAAACGCCAGCCATGTTCGGCGGCATAGCGCTCGTACATGCGAAACAGGTCGCCGGCGAAGAGGGCGGCCTCATCGCCGCCGGTGCCGGCACGGATTTCGAGGATGGCGTTCTTGTCGTCGGCTGCGTCCCTGGGCAGTAGTAGGAGTTGGATATCCTTCTGCAGTGCCTCGATGCGCTCCTCGACACCAGGCAGGTCCGCCTCGGCCAGCGCCCGCATCTCGGCATCGGTGCCCTTGTCGGCGAGCATCGCCTCGAGATCGGCCTGCTCATGCTCGGCCGAGCGCAGCGCCCGAACCTTGGCCACCATCTCCTGCAGCTCTGCATATTCCGATGCCATCTTCACATAGGCATCCGGCGCCGGCCCGGCCGACATCTGCGCTTCGAGCATCTCGAAACGCTTGACGACTTGATCCATACGATCGCGTGGCAGGTTGACCATGATGAGGCAGCTACAACGGGATCGAGCGGTCGTCGGCAAAGGCTTGCAGCAGCGCCCGCATGGGCAACCCCTGCGCCGGCGCCATCAGATTGTCGTCGAAGAACGCCTTCAATTCCTCCAGCGGCAGCTCCGTCAGCATCGCCTTGACCGGGCCGATCGAGGCCGGCGACATCGAGATCGAACGGAAACCGAGGCCGATCAGCGCCATTGCTGAAATGGGTTTTCCGGCGAGTTCGCCGCACAGCGTCACTGGCGTGTGATTGCGTATACCGGCATCGGCGATCTGCTTGAGCACGCGCAGGAACGGCGCCGACAGCGTGTCGAAGCGGTTGGCCAGCTGCGTGTTGCCGCGGTCGACCGCCATGACGAACTGGAACAGGTCGTTCGACCCGACCGATACGAAGTCGACGGCCTTCATCAATTCGTCGAGCTGGAACAGCAGCGAGGGCACTTCCAGCATGGCGCCAAGCTTGAGGCTGGTCGGCAGATGATGAGCGAAGCGCGACAGATGCCGCACCTCGCGGTCGATGATCTCGCGCGCCTGGGCGATCTCGCCGAGCTCGGTCACCATCGGCAGCATCAGCTTGAGCTCGCGCCCGCCGCTGGCCTTCAGCAGGGCGCGGATCTGGGTGCGCAACAGTCCGGGACGGTCGAGCGTCAGGCGGATCGCTCGCCAGCCGAGCGCTGGGTTCTCTTCCTGGATGGCGCCCTTGAAGTAGGGCAGGACCTTGTCGCCGCCGATATCGATGGTGCGGAAGGTGACTGGCTTGCCGCGTGCCGCCTCGAGCACGTCGCGGTAAAGTTTCTCCTGGGCCTCGGCACGGGGAAAGGTCGAGGCGACCATGAACTGCAATTCGGTGCGGAACAGGCCGATGCCGGCCGCGCCGGCCTCGGCCAGTTGCGGCAGGTCGACCGCCAGCCCGGCATTCATCAAGAGATCGACCTGGACGCCGTCCTTGGTCGTCGACGGCTTCTTGCGCAGCTCGCGATAGACCTCTTGCCGGCGCGCCCTGAAACGCACCTTTTCGGCATAGGCGGCTTCGAGATCGGACTGCGGCCGCAGATGGATCGCGCCTTCCTCGCCGTCGACGATGATGGCATCGCCGTTTTCCGCCATGGAGACGGCGCCCTTCATCTGGCCGGCGACCGGAATGCCCATGGCGCGCGCGACGATGACGACATGGCTGGTGGCCGCGCCATCCTCGAGCACCAGGCCGCGCAATTTGTCGCGGGGATAGTCGAGCAGCTCGGCCGCGCCCATCGAACGGGCGACGATGATGGCATCCTTCGGCAGCGAGGCGGCGACATCCTCCGGCCCGCGCCCCATAAGCTGGCGCAGCAGCCGGTTGGCGAGGTCGTCGAAATCGCTCATCCGCTCGCGCAGATAGGGATCGGTCATGTGCAGCATGCGCGCACGCATGTCGCTCTGCACCTTTTCGACCGCTGCCTCGGCCGTCAGGCCGTTGCGGATCGCCTCTTCCAGCCGGCGCACCCAGCCGCGGTCATTGGCGAACATGCGGTAGGCTTCCAGCACCTGGCGATGCTCGCCCTCGAAGGCGACGTCGCGGCGTTCCAGCATGTCGTCGATCGACAACCGCAGCGACCCGAGCGAGGCTTCGAGCCGCCGCACCTCCTCCTCGCTGTCTTCGTTGAACAGATTGGTGACGACGATCCGCGGCTCGTGCAGCACGACGTGGCCAAGTCCGACGCCATCGTTGAACGACAGGCCGGTGAAGCTGACCGGGCGGCGCAAATCGAGTTCGAGGCCAGGCCGGGTCAGCCGCGCCAGATCGCCGGTGGCGATCATCTCGGCGATGACCATCGCAGTGGTTTCCAGCGCCTCGACCTCGTCGTCGCGGTAGTGGCGCATGGTCTTGTTCTGGACGACCAGGACACCCAGCGTGCGCCCTGCCCGCAGCACCGGCACGCCGAGGAAGGAATTGTATATCTCCTCGCCGGTCTCCGGCAGGTAGGCGAAGGCCGGGTGTTCCTGCGCGTTGGACAGGTTGAGCGGCCGCGCGCTCGCCGCGATCGTGCCGACCAGGCCTTGTCCCAGCCTGAGCTGCGCCAGGTGGACGGCGTTCGGGTTCAGGCCTTCGGTGGCGTAGAGTTCGAGCACCGAGTCGGCGCGCAGCACATAGAGCGAGCACACTTCGGCGACCATGTTGGAGGCGATGTCGCGCACGATCCGGTCGAGCCGCTCCTGCGGCTCCAGCGGCTCCTGCATGAGCTCGCGGAGCCGTTTGAGCAAAACGCGCGGGCCACTGGCCTGATCACGCATCGCGGCTTGTTCTCCAATGGGCTTCTTGCCGGCGCAGTTTCCGCCGCGGCCGGCACTCACGCAACAACTGATTCAGTCTTGCTACTGCTTATCGAGACCGTAGACGGAATGCAAAGTACGAACCGCGAGTTCAGTGTATGGACCGTCGATCAGTATCGAAATCTTGATCTCGGAGGTGGTGATCGCGCGGATATTGATCGAACGGTCGGCCAGCGCCTTGAACGCGGTGGCGGCGACGCCGGCATGGCTTCTCATGCCGATGCCGATGACCGAAACTTTCGACATGCCGGCTTCAGACTGCACGACGTCGTAGCCGACCTCGGCTTTCAGCCGGTCGAGCACGGCAAGCGCCTTGTCGAGATCGCCCGACGGCACGGTAAAGGTCATGTCGGTGAACTTGCCGTCCTCGGAGATGTTCTGGACGATCATGTCGACATTGATGTTGGCCTCGGCCAGCGGCCCGAAGATGCCGGCGGCGACGCCTGGCCGATCGCCGACGCGGCGCAGCGAAATCTGGGCCTCGTCCTTGGCGTAGGCAATTCCGGTGACGACCTGCTGTTCCACGATCTCTTCCTCGTCGCAAATGAGCGTTCCCGGAGGATTGAGCAAATCCCCCATTCCGGGCGCATCGGGATCGTCGAAGGACGACCGCACGAAGGTACGCACCCTGTGCACCATGGCAAGCTCGACCGAACGCACCTGCAGAACCTTGGCGCCGAGCGAAGCCATTTCAAGCATTTCCTCGAACGAAATCTTGGCCAGCCGCCGCGCCTTCGGCTCGATGCGCGGATCGGTGGTGTAAACCCCGTCGACGTCGGTGTAGATGTCGCAGCGGTCGGCCTTGACCGCTGCAGCGATGGCCACCGCACTGGTGTCGGAGCCGCCACGGCCGAGCGTGGCGATGCGATTGTCGGGCCCAATGCCCTGGAATCCGGCGATCACCGCCACCTGGCCTTCGCCGAAGCGCTTGACCAGGAAGGCCCCGTCGATGTCGAGGATACGCGCCGCGCCATGCGCATTGTCGGTCTTGATCGGGATCTGCCAGCCCTGCCAGGAGCGCGCATGCACGCCCATGTTCTGCAAGGTGATCGCCAGCAGGCCCGCAGTGACCTGCTCACCCGAGGCGACGACCGCGTCATATTCGCGTGCGTCATGCATCGGCGAGGCTTCGCGCGTCCACTGCACCAATTCATTGGTCTTGCCGGCCATCGCCGAGACCACGACAGCCACCTCATGGCCGGCATCGACCTCGCGTTTGACGTGACGCGCCACATTGCGGATACGGGCGATGTCGGCGACGGAGGTTCCGCCGAATTTCATCACGATACGCGCCATGGAAGCGAAATGCCTTTGACTGAAGCCGGCCTGGGAGCCGAAAGCGGGAGAAAGCGCCCGGCTGACGCCGGCCGCTGAATGCGCGGCCTCCTTAACCAAATGATGACGGTTTCGCAAGACTGGCGACAGGCTGGCGGCTGATCGCCGCGTTCAAGAAGGCGGCATATTGCCTTCCAAGCTTGCGCCGCTTACCAAATATTGCCCACGAGAAATTCCTTTTGGTTCGGCAAAATAGATGATTGCCCGTCTTCGGCGTGCCATGCGATGGCAGTCGGTACCACTCGTCACCGGCTTCGCTGTATTGGCGATGATCGTCGGCACCCGTGCCGTACTCGTCGAAAACCAACGAGCCAATCGCGCCGCCGCTCGCGAGACAATCGAGTATCAAGAGTTGCTGTCGGGGTTGCTTTCAATGGCGCAGGACGCCGAGAGCGGCCAGCGCGGCTATCTCTTGACCGGTGAGAAATCCTATCTCGAACCTTACCGGAAGGCCGTCGATGCCATTCCGGGACAGCTCTCCCGCATCGACGCCATGACGGCTTCGGACGACCAAATCGTCCAGCAGATCAATCATATCAAGGACGCGCTTTCGCAAAAGCAGGCTGAACAGGCCCGGACGATTGCCCTCTATGACAAGGGCGATGCCGCCGCCGCGCTGCAACTGGTCCGCAGCGGCCAGGGCAAGGCCGCCATGGACGAAATCCGCGCCAGCATGGATACGATCCGCCGCATCAGCGCCGCCGACATTGCCGCACGCGACGAACAAACGGACCGGGTTGAAGCCTGGCTGCGCATCGGTTCGCTGGCGGCCCTTCTGGCGATCTTCGTGCTCGGCGTCTACACCGTCCGCGAATCCCGCCGCCGCTTCCGCGACGTTGTCATCGGCCAGGAAGAGCTGATGCGCAAGAACATCGAACTCGGCAACGAGATCCAGACACGTGAAAAGGCCGAGTCCCAGATACGCCAGATGCAGAAGATGGAGGCGATCGGCCAACTGACAGGCGGTATCGCTCACGATTTCAACAACATGCTGGCGGTGATCATCAGTGCCATGAACCTTGCCCAGCGCAAGCTGAAGCGCGGCGAGCACGACTTGGAAAAGCTCATCGAGGCCGCGACTGACGCGGCCAGCCGCGCCGCCAAGCTGACCTCGCGTCTGCTTGCCTTCTCGCGCCAGCAGCCGCTGGCACCTCAAATCGTCGACGCCAACAGGCTGGTGACCGGCATGTCGGACCTTCTGCGTCGTGCTCTGGGCGAAGGCATCGTCATCGAAACGGTGCTGGCGGGCGGCCTGTGGAAAACCCATGCGGATCCAAGCCAGATCGAGAACGCGATCCTCAATCTGGCCGTCAATGCCCGCGACGCGATGAGCGAGGACGGCAAGCTGACCATCGAGACCGCCAACAGCCATCTCGACGACGGTTACGCCGCCACCCATGCCGACGTGATCCCCGGCCAGTATGTGATGATCGCCGTCAGCGATACCGGCGAGGGCATGTCGGCGGATGTGATGGCGAGGGCATTCGAGCCTTTTTTCACGACCAAGCCGGTCAACAAGGGCACGGGACTTGGGCTGAGCCAAGTGTTCGGCTTCGTCAAACAATCGGGGGGCCACGTCAAGATCTACTCCGAACGGGACCAGGGCACGACGGTCAGGATCTACCTGCCCCGTTTTCTCGGACCGGAGGAGCCGGCAGCTCCCACCGAGCGCGGCAAGAGCACCGCCGAGGTGACCGAAACGATCCTCGTCGTCGAGGACGATGCCCAAGTGCGGGCGGCCACGACGGACGCCATGCGCGAACTCGGCTATGAGGTCATCGACGTTGGAAGCGGTCAGGAGGCGCTTGAGAAGCTGGCCGCCACACCTGGCATTGCCCTTCTCTTCACCGACATCGTCATGCCGGTGATGAACGGCCGCAAGCTCGCTGAGGAGGCGGTGGCGCGCCAACCCGGCCTGAAAGTCATCTTCACCACTGGTTTCACCAGGAATGCCGTCGTCCACAACGGCGTGCTCGACCATGACGTGAACTTCTTGGCCAAGCCGTTCACCATCGAGCAACTGGCCGCGAAGCTGCGCGAGGTGCTGGACACGAAATAGTGCACGTCGCCCCAAGCGATCCGGGTTGGGGAGAACGAACGCGCTTTTAGGCCGCGACCTCCCGCCTCAGTCCGAGACAGCCACGCCTGTCCATAAGCCAGGATAGTCGACGACGAAGCCAAGCGGCGAAACATCGAGGACCTCCTCGTAACCGAACATCGGCGCCGCGTAGGCATAGCGGGTCTCGTCAAGGCGACGGTAGCTCTGTTCGAGGCGTACCAGTTCCAGCGCAGGGAAGGTCAGGTAGGCAGCCGGAGCGGGCGTCGCCTCGCCGATGCCGAGAGCGAACCGGCGGATCGCCACCAGGTTCGACGCCGGCGTGAAACCGAGATCGATATCGACGAGGCCGGTAGCAGCGTGCTGCGGTTCGCCGTTCAGCATCCACCGACCGTCGGAATCGCGTTCGATCTCATAGTGCAGGCTCCGCACGCCGAGAACGCCCTCGACCCGTGCTGAACGCGTGCGCCAGCCGGCATCGCAAATCGCCTCATAGGCAAGGCAGCATGGCGTGCTGTCCTGGACGAAAATGGCCTGTCCCTTGAGACGGAACCCGTCGTCGGTGCGCGAAAGCAGGCAAGCGTCGTGTCCTTCCACATCCAGCCGGCGCCAAAGGATCGAAGCCATCTTCCGTGTCATCGTCGTCTCCTCTATTCAAAGCCTATCCTCTCTTCGCCCGCCAGGCCGATTGCGTTTCGCCCAAATGCCCGGCAGGTGACATGTCCTGACAAGGCGGGGACTGATAGGGCTAGGCCTGACAGGGCGGGTCCTGACAGGGCGGGCTGCTCTGCCAGTGGAGGAAAAATGCTGCCTTGACATTCGCGGCCTCACGCCCGACTTCCTAGCGCATGGCCCCGAAATCGAGATCGATTTCGGGGTCATGCGCAGATTCAAAGTGCTAAAGCGTCCTTTGCGCGTCCAGGGACATGCGGCGCTGCAGTGCCGAGGAGACCAACCGATGCCCGAGCCGCGACGATCGACGATCGATGCCGGAGAGGTGGAACGCTTTTCCGCCCTTGCCGCGGAGTGGTGGAACCCGAACGGCAAGTTTCGTCCGTTGCACAAATTCAATCCGGTCCGGCTTTCCTACATCCGCGACCAGATAGCGGTGCGCTTCGGCCGTGACCCGCGCGCGGCGCGGCCTTTCGAAGGCCTGCGCATCCTCGATATCGGCTGCGGCGGCGGCCTCCTGTGCGAGCCGATGGCCCGGCTTGGCGCCGAGGTGGTGGGCGCCGACGCTTCGGCGACCAACATCGAAGTGGCGAAGCTGCACGCGGCCGAGGCCAATGTGAGCGTCGACTATCGCGCCACGACCGCCGAGGACCTTGCCGACGCCGGCGAGACATTCGACGTCATCCTCAACATGGAAGTGGTCGAGCATGTCGCCGACATCGACCTGTTCGTCGCCAAATGCGGGCAGATGGTCCGCCCCGGCGGCATCATGTTCGTGGCCACCATCAACCGCACGCTGAAGGCGCTGGGTCTCGCCATCATCGGCGCCGAATATGTTCTGCGCTGGCTGCCGCGCGGCACCCACCAGTTCGGCAAGCTGGTGCGCCCGGAAGAGCTGGAAAAGGCACTCGGCGGCGCCGGCCTGACCGTCATCGATCGCACCGGCGTCACCTACAATCCGCTTGCCGATCGCTGGTCACGGTCGAAGGACATGGACGTCAACTACATGGTGCTGGCCGAAAAAGGATCGGTCTGACCAACCACACTCCCTGGAGAAATGACCGACATCCAAGGCCGGAGCCCGGCGGCGGAGGCGCCGACTAGATCCAGAATCGCTACGCCTTCTGGCCCTGCGCCCTGGTGGTGATGACGACGCCAATGGTGATGATGACCGCACCGGCCCAGGTCAGCAGCCGATAGTGCTCGCCAAGAAAAATCGTGCCCGCAAACAGCCCGACGGCGGCCGCCACATAGCCGATCTGGCTGAGATAGACCGGGCCGCCGACCGCCTGCAGCCGGAAGAAGAAGGCGAACATCGCCGACGCCGACGCAACCTGCCCGACGACGACCAGCGGCACGCCGCCGAGCGGTGCGAAAGCCCTGACGCCGAACAACACAAGTATGCCGGCGAGCAGCAGCGTCGCCGCTGCCAGATGGCTGCCGACGGCCAGTTCGATCGGCCCTGTATCCTGCGGCCAGTCGATGGTGCGGTAGATGTTGCCGGCGGCAAGGCTGACCGGGATCAGCAGGCCCATCACCACCCAGAACAGATCGGCGGGCTGGCCGGCCTCGCCGCGTGTCACCGCCACCATGACGGCACCGACGAAGCCGACGGCGATGCCGATGATGCCGAGAAGGTTGGGGCGCCGGACGCGCAGCAGGATCGAAAACACCAGCGTGATGACGGGCGACACCGTGAACATGATGCCGGTGTAGCCGGCCCCCAGATGCGGTATGGCCGAGAACATCAAGAGATTGGGGACGGCGTAGGATACCGCCGCGGTGACGAAGAAATAGCGCAGTTTGTGGGCGCTGAGCCGGATGCGCTGGCCGCGTGCCAAGAGCACGCACAGCAGCACGCCGCCGGCCCCGAACGAGATGACGAAGGCCCAGACCATGGCCGGCACCCCGGCCGCCGTTGCAAGCTTGCCGAAAGGCAGCGTCAGGCCGAGCAAGCCACCGGTGACGATGAGCAGGCCGAGCGCCGAATCCCAGAGAAATTTCATTTGATCGAGCCCTGTCATGCGGCCTTGGCCGGCATTGAATCTTGCGGTAAGATAATGCAAAGATTCTTAACGTCAAGATACATAACGGTGAGACAGTGGACAGGGCAGCGCGAGCGATCGAGCAGTGGAAACGGGAGCGGCCGGACCTGGATGTCTCGCCGATGGGCGTGCTCGGACGGCTGAACGAGGCATCGTCCCTGATCGCCCGCGATCGCCTCGCGCCATTGTTTGCCCGTTACGGTTTGCAGTCCGGGGAGTTCGATGTGCTGGCGACGCTGCGCCGCTCCGGATCACCCTACGCGCTGACGCCGACCGCGCTCTACGAAGCGACGATGGTGACGTCGGGGGCCATGACCAACCGGCTCGACCGGCTGGAGACATCCGGATTGATCTCGCGCGGACCGCACCCCAACGACCGGCGCGGCATTGTGGTGCGGTTGACCGAAAAGGGCCTTGCGCTCATCGACGAGGCTGTCACCGCGCACGTCGCCAACGAACACGAGATCCTCGCGGGCCTGACCCAGGCCGAACGGGAAACACTCTCGCGCCTGCTTGGGAAATTGATCGGCAGTATAGGCTAACCGCTCAGTTGCGGTCGTCCGGGAACACCGGGATCGGCATGAAGTCGACACCGTCCTCGGCGAGGCTCTTGGCCTCGTCCAGCGTCGCCTCGCCATAGATGCCGCGCGGATCGGTTTCGCCGAAGTGGATCTTGCGGGCTTCCTCGGCGAACTTGTCGCCGACATAGTCGGCATTCTCGCGCACCTTCTCGGCCATCGCCTTCAACTGCGCCAACGCCTGCTTCTGCGCCTCGCCCATGGCGAGCGCTATGGTTTCCTGCTTGCGGGCCGTGGAAACGGCGGGCGCCATCAAGGCCTTCTGCACCTTGTGCGAGCCGCAGCTCGGGCAATCGACAAAGCCGCGCTTCTTCTGGGTGTCGAAATCGTCATTGCTGCGAAACCAGCCCTCGAACTCGTGCTCGTTCTCGCAGATCAGGGAAAAGCGGATCAAGAGGCAGCACCCCTGAGAAGCGGCGCCTCCGCTGAACCGGCATTGACGGCGAAATCCCGCGCATTTTTCAGGTTGGGGATCTTCTTGCGCGCGGCGAGCGACTGCGCCGGGTCAATCTCGGCGACGATCACGCCGGGCTCGTCATGCGCGGCTTCGGCGATGATGCGGCCCCACGGATCGACGATCAGCGAATGGCCAAAAGTCTCGCGGCCATCCTCATGCAGGCCGCCTTGCGCGGCGGCAACGATATAGGCGCCATTTTCGATGGCGCGGGCTCTCAGCAGCACATGCCAGTGCGCCTCGCCCGTCTGGCGGGTGAAGGCGGCGGGTACGGTCAAAACATCCGCGCCGGCCATCGCCTCGGCGCGGAACAGTTGCGGGAAACGCAGATCATAGCAGACCGCGAAGCCAAGCCTGGCGCCCGCGATCTCGGTTACGACGGCCTCGGTGCCCGGTTCGTAGGCGGCGGATTCGCGCCAGCTCTCGCCATTGTCGAGATCGACGTCGAACATGTGGATCTTGTCGTAGGTGGCGAGCGTGGCGCCGTCGGGTCCGAACAGCAGCGCCCGGTTGGCGAGCTTGCCGTCGGCACGCAGGATCGCGGTCGAGCCTATATGCAGGAAAACGCCGAGTTCGCGCGCCAGTCTGCGAGCGGTCGCGACAACGATGTCCTTGTCTTCGGAGGTGAAGGAAGCGGCACGCGCTTCCTTGTCCCGGATCAGCGCTCCGGTCATTTCCGGTGTCTGGATGTAGGTCGCGCCTTGCGCCGCGGCCTCGCGCACCAGCCGTTCGACATCGACCGCATTGCGCTCGGGGCTCTCGCCTGAACGCATCTGGATCGCAGCAGCCTTGAAAACACCCATCGTCACACCCTCAAATCGTCGCGCCGTTGGCGAGCAGCCTGTCCAGCCGGCCTTCGGCCTCCAGTTCATGGAGGTCGTCGCAGCCGCCGACATGCGTATCGCCGATGAAAATCTGCGGAAAGGTCGTGCGACCGCGAGCACGCGAAATCATCTCTTGCCGGAGTTCCGGCGAAAACGAGGCGTCATGCTCGGTATAGGCGACACCCTTGCGTTCCAGCAGCCGCTTGGCTGCCGTGCAGTAGCCGCACATCATGCGCGTATAGATCGTAACATCGGCCATGACGAATTCCGTAGTCTCTTCCAAGCTCATACGTCCATTGCCGACTTATATAGTCGCGGACTCGTCCGCCCGAAAGTCCCCCGGCAATACACGGGCAAACGTCAACACGTCGACTGCGGCAGCACCTCCCTTTTTCAGCGCCTTGGTGGCGGAACGCACGGTGGCGCCGGTGGTGTAGACATCGTCGACCAGAAGCACCCTGCGGCCGGCAATCTCGATCTCGGCTTCCGCCGGCACCCGGAAAGCGGCGCGCACATTGTCCTCGCGTTCCTGCCGCTCCAGCCCGACCTGCTGCCGGGTGAGCTTGACACGCCGCATCGCCGAAGGTGCGAAAGACAGGCCGCTGAGCTCGCAAACCGCGCGCGCCAGTTCCGCCGACTGGTTGAACCGCCGCCTGAAGAAACGCCGCCAATGCAGCGGCACCGGCACCACCACATCGGCCTCGGCGATGAGATCGGCGCCGGCGCGCACCATCCAGCGCGCCATCCATGGCGCGAGGTCGGTGCGATCCTGATATTTCAGCCCCTGCACCATCTGGCGGGCAACGCCGGAATAGGCAACGGCCGCCCGCGCCCGGTCGAAGGGTGGCGGATCGGCGATCGCCTCGGCCGACAGAAAGCCCTCGCCCATATGGTGCGTGAACGGCGTGCCCATCACCGGACACCAGGGCCGTTCCAGAAGCCGCAGCTTCGGCCAGCAGGCGCCGCACAGCACGCCGGGCTGCGAGACATGCCGGCGGCAGCCGGCGCAAACCGGCGGAAACAGGATACGCGCCGGCCAGCCGAGGGCCGATCGGGCCAGGCTTCCGATCTCGATGGACTTGATCTTGGACCTCGGATCGGCCACGTGGTTGGTTCTCCGTACCGGCTATACCAGGTATATCAGGGCGCGGACAAACAAGGATCCGCCCGTTGCAGCCGATAATGGATACCTCTCTGTGGCTGGCGCACAAGCGGCGCGCGCTTGACGCTCCGGTTGACGGTGCCGATTTCCTCATGAACCGCACCGCCGAGGATCTTGCCGACCGGCTGGGTGCCGTCGAACGCAGGTTCGGCAAGGCCGCGGTGCTGTTTTGCCAGACGCCAGCCGCGGCCAACGTCCTGGCCGCGAGCGGCAAGGTGACGGAGATCGTCCGCGTCGAGACGGACGCGGCTTTCCTGGACGGTGCCGCAGGCATGATCGCACCGCTGGAAACCGTGCCGTTCGAGCCGGAAAGCCTCGATCTGGCGGTGTCGCTTCTGTCGCTGCAGGCGATGAACGACATTCCAGGCATGCTGATCCAGATCCGCCGCGCGCTGCGGCCGGACGGGCTTTTCCTCGGCGCCTTCGCGGGCGCCGGCACGCTCGGCGAATTGCGCGAAAGCCTGCTTGCGGCCGAGACCGAGCTTTACGGCGGCGCCAGCCCGCGCGTCATCCCGTTCACCGACGTGCGCGATGCCGGCGCGCTTTTGCAGCGGGCCGGTCTCGCCCTGCCGGTCGCCGATGTCGAAACCGTGACGGTGCGCTATGCCAACCTGTTTGCCCTGATGGCCGATTTGCGCGCCATGGGCGAAACCAGCGCGCTTGCCGACCGCACCCGGCGGCCGGGTTCACGCGCGCTGTTTGCGCGTGCCGCGGAAATCTATGCCGAGCGGTTTTCCGACCCTGATGGCCGGGTAAGGGCGAGCTTCTCGATCGTCTGGATGTCCGGCTGGGCGCCCGATGCGTCGCAGCAAAAACCGCTGAAGCCTGGTTCGGCAAAGGTCTCGCTGAAGACTGTGCTGGAGGGGCCTGAAAAGCATTGAGCTGTACGCGGACAAGCCAGGATCAATGCGCGCCAAGGTCAATGCGCGCCAAGATCAATGCGCGAAAGCGTTGGCAAGCCTGCTGCCATTGTCGCTGAACAGCCAGGTGATCGAGTTGAAGACCTGGCTGATGCCGCCGATGATGGTCAGCGACAGCACGCAGACAATCAAGGCGTATTCGACGGCAGTGGCGCCGGTCTCATCCGTCAGAAAACGCAGCAGCACTGTTTTCATCGCCTCGGTCCCCGTTGCCGGAACCCTACCGCCGATCTGTTAAGAAAGGTTAACGGCAAAGGCTTAACGGGCGGTGAAATCACCGCCCTCTGGAAAATCTCTTAACCATATCAGCAGTCGCCGCTGCTCCTGCCGTCGGACCGGATGATGCAGACTGAACCTGGCTGAGCCTGCAGCACGCTGCGACGCACCGTATAGATGCTGCGATGACTGACCGAACCCGTGGCCGCCATGTCGAGACCACCGGAAAAATCGTCACGAACCGATTGCGAGCGCGTCCGGCTGTCGAGGAAAGGTGTCGCGATCAGCGCCAGTGCCACCGCGGCCGAGCCGAACAGCAGGGTGATGCGCAGCACCCCCATGCCGGCGTCGGCGACACGAAAGCTGCGGTCGGGCCGGATCGAGTCCCAATCCCTGTCTAGGCTCATGCTGTCGCTCCCCAGCGAATCGGCGGCACGGCCGCGACAACACGGCCATGCATCAATTTTTCATGATGAGATAAATCTTCCATTAACGCTGGCTGATACGACCCGATACCGTGGATCCGGCTCGGCCACCGGCGGCAGGTGGTTTTGCCCCGCTCACAGGAGATCGATGAGGAACGGGATCAGCGGAGCATCGGCCGGAGGCATCGGATAGTCGCGCATCTGCTTGGGCCGCACCCATTTCAGCGCCTGCCCTTCCCTGGGCTGGGCAATGCCGCGGAAACGGCGGCAGATGAACAGCGGCATCAGAAGATGGAAGTCGTCATAGGAATGGCTGGCGAAGGTGAGTGGCGCCAGACATGGGATCTCGGTCTCGATGCCGATCTCCTCCTGCAGTTCGCGAATGAGGCATTGTTCCGGCGTCTCGCCGGGCTCGACCTTGCCGCCGGGGAATTCCCACAGGCCGGCAAGCTGCTTGCCTGGCGGTCGCTGCGCCAGCAGCACGCGGCCGTCGGCATCGACCAGCGCGCAGGCCGCGACCAGCAGCAGGCGCTTGCCCGTACTTGCTAGATCATTCATGTATTCACCAGCTCATTCATGCCCGACGTCACTCATGACCGGGCGGCCGGCGGTAGTGGTAGCGATAGACTTCCTCGAAACCGAGCGAATGATAGAGCGCCAGCGCCGGCAGGTTGCCGGCCTCGACCTGCAGCCAGGCCTCCCGCGCGCCGCGCAGCCGTGCCCATTTCAGCGCCGACAGGATCAGGTTGCGGCCATGGCCCTTGTTGCGCGCGGACCTGTCGGTCGCCACCTCGAACAGCCCGGCAAGATCGCCGTCATGCACGCAGATCAGCGTCGCCAGCGGTTCTGCGCCGTCTTCGAGCGCGAACAGCCCGGCTTCGGGCTGGATGGCGCCGATGATCTCCGACAGGCCGGGCCGCAACGAAACATCCGAACCGCTGACCTTGAGTGAGGCGCCTATGAAGCGGCTGATGTCCTTGAGCGGTATCTGGTCCATGGCGGTGTCGAGCTGCGCGGCCGCCAGCGGCAGCCGCATGACCAGGGATTCGTCGAACCGGTTCCAGCCCTCCTTGTCGAGATGACTGGCCAGATCAGGCCCCGACAGCGGCGACATGCGGAAGGTCAGCGGCCGGCCATAGGCGTCGAAACGGCGGCTGGCGCGGCCGATGCGGTCGGCCATGTGCTGCGTGTCGCCGGGATCGAGCGGATTGACCGAATTCAGGCGCTTGGCCGGATGGCCGGCGGTCAGCCGCACCACCCAGGTGCCGTCATAATGGACCGCGGCCGCCGGCCAGGCGCGAAAGCCGGCCGCCTCGTAGCGGCGCACGGTTGCGAGCATGCTTGCCGGATGGCGCGAAACCAAGGCGATCAGCTCCTGTAATCGCCGTTGATGGCGACATATTCCTTGGTGAGATCACAGGTCCACACCGTCGCCTTGCCGCGGCCTATGCCGATGTCGGCGCGGATGCAGATGTCGTCGCGCTTCATGTAAGCCGAAGTCTTCTCTTCCGAATAGGCCGCATCGCGTTCGCCCTCATATGCCAGCCGGTTGTCGCCGAACCAGATCGATAGCCTGTCGCGATCGGCTGGCTCGCCGGCCTTGCCGACGGCCATGACGACGCGGCCCCAATTGGCATCCTCGCCGGCAACCGCCGTCTTGACCAGCGGCGAATTGGCGATGGACAGCGCGATGCGCTTGGCCGAGCGCGCCGATTTCGCGCCGGTGACGGTGACCTCGACCTGCTTGCGGGCGCCCTCGCCGTCACGCACCACCTGCAGCGCCAGCGACTTCAGCACCTTGCCGAGCGCCCGGCGGAACGCGCCGAGACGGGCATCCCTGGGATCGGTGATTTCAGGCGCGCCGCGTTGGGCGGCCTTGCCGGTGGCAAAGATCAGCAGCGTGTCGCTGGTCGAGGTGTCGCTGTCGACGGTGACGGCGTTGAAGGTCTTGGCGGTGCCGCGCGACAAAAGATCCTGCAGCACGGGAGCCGCTATCGGCGCATCGGTGGCGACGAAGGACAGCATCGTCGCCATGTCCGGCGCGATCATGCCGGCGCCCTTGGAAATGCCGTTGATGGTGACATCGATGTCGCCGAGCTTGACGGTCTGCGTCGCCACTTTCGGATAGGTGTCCGTGGTCATGATGGCCTTGGCCGCCTCGGTCCACAGATCCGGCTTGCCGTTGCTGACCAGGCCGGCCAGCAGATGGCTGAATTTCGTGGTGTCGAGCGGTTCGCCGATGACACCGGTCGACGCCAGGAAGACCTCTCCCGCCGTGCAGCCGGCCGCCTTGGCCGCCGCCTCGCCTGTCAGCGCGGTGGACTCGCGGCCCTTCTTGCCGGTGAAGGCATTGGCGTTGCCGGAATTGACGACCAGCACCCGGGCCTTGCCGGCGCCAAGGTTCTGCCGGCAGAAATCGACCGGCGCCGAGGGGCACTTCGACTTCGTGAACACGCCCGCGACCGTGGTGCCCGCGTCGAAGACCATGGCCAGGAGGTCGGTGCGGTTCTTGTACTTTATCCCCGCTTCGGCGGTGGCGATGCGCACGCCTTCGACAACAGGCATCTTGGGGTATTTCTTCGGCGCGAGCGGCGAAATCGTCGTGGACATGGGGACCTCGGGCGGGAAAATCGCAAAGGGAAGGCCGGTTTGCCCGATACGGAGCCCCTGCGCAAGGGCGTTTTCGCCGCGTCTGCCGGGCGCGAAACCACCGCGGATCAAGCTTGCGTTTCAAATCTGTTGGCATCGCCGGGCACTGTGGCGCTATCATCGCTTCCCATGGGCAGGCTTGCGATCCTCGCTTGGGCGTTTCTGGGACTTTTGCTGCTGAGCGCCGACGCTGAGCCGCAGCGGCGCGTCGCGCTCGTCATCGGCAACGGCACCTATGCCGAAGCCGGCACGCTCGCCAATCCGGTGAACGACGCACTCGATATCGCCGATAAGCTGCGCTCGATCGGCTTCGAGGTCATCGAAGGCAACGATCTCGGCAAGCGCGAGCTCGAACGCAAGATCGGCGAGTTCTCGGATGCCCTGCAGGGCGCCGGCGCCGGGCTTTTCTACTATGCCGGCCATGGCCTGCAGGTCGACGGCCGCAATTACGTGGTGCCGGTCGACGCCAGGCTCGACATGCCGGTGAAGCTCCAGCTCGAAGCGGTGCCGATCGACGAAGTCCTCGACATCATGGAACAGCAGACCAAGGTCAGCCTGGTGTTTCTCGATGCCTGCCGCAACAATCCGTTTGCCCGCAGCCTGAGCCGCAGCGCCACAACCCGCTCGGCGACCGCGCTGGCAGGGCTGGCGCAATTCGATTCGACGCGCGGCTCCTTCATCGCCTTCTCGACGGCGCCGGGTGCGGTCGCCATGGACGGTACCGGGCGCAACTCGCCCTTCGCCGCCGCCTTGCTGCGGCACATCGCCGAGCCCGGCCAGAGCATCAACGACATGATGATCGCGGTGCGCCGCGACGTGGTCTCGCAAACGCGCGAGGCCCAGCGACCATGGGAACAGGGTTCGCTGCTCGAACGCTTCGAGTTCGTGCCGGGCGGCGGGCCGGTGCTGTCGCCCAAGGTGGCGGCGGCGCCCGCGCCAGCCCCGCAGGTCGCTGCACTCGAGCGCTCCGTGGGCGACGACAAAGCCTCGATCGAAAAATTCCTGCGCCAGGATTATCTGGCGCCGGACACCAGGGCGATGGCCGACACCGTCCAGCGGCTCTACGGTTCGTCCGCCTCCATTTTCGGCACACGCTACGACGCCGCCGCCATCCTCAAGATGAAGGCCGACTGGTTTGCGCAATGGGCTTCGTGGTCGCTTGGCCTGGAATCCGGCAGCCTGGAGATCACGCCGCATGGGGAGGATCGCGCCGATGCCGCTTTCGCCATGCGCTACGACTATGTGCCGAAGGACAAGTCGGCGGCACGGCTGACCGGCAAGGCGCGCATCACGCTCGGGCTGGTCAAGGCCGAGGACGGGTGGCGCATCGAGTCGGAAACCTCTCAAGCGGTGCAATGAACGGCGGGACGATCGCCCTGCGGCTTCGCCTGATTCGTTGAAAAACGGCCCGTTTCGTTTCATCGCGTGCTCACCTATGATTGCCGCGAAAGTGTTGGCGAGGACGACGGGAATGGCCGAGGACGCGGATCCGGCACGCAAATCGATTGGCGCCAGGCGCAATCCCGACAGCGCCGAAGCCATTCTGGAAGCCGCCGAAGCCGTGCTGGTCGAGGCCGGCTATGCCGGTTTCTCGATCGAAGCCGTGGCGCGCCGCGCCCGTGCCGGCAAGCCGACCATCTACCGCTGGTGGCCGAGCAAGGCGGCATTGCTGCTCGAAGTCTACCAGCGCCAGAAACGCGTCGATGTGCCCGATACCGGAAAACTGGAGGAGGATCTTGTCGGCTTCCTGGAGAACCTCTTCGCCCATTGGCGCGAGACATCGTCGGGCAGCGTGTTCAGGTCGCTGATCGCCGAGGCGCAGACGGACGAAACCGCGGCGACAGCCCTTGCCAGCTATGCCAGCGGACGCCGCGCCCATACCGCGCAGATCATCGAGCGCGCCAAGGCCAGGGCGGAGGTCGCGGCCGATATCGATCCGGGCGTGGTCGCCGACCTCGTCGCTTCCTATGCCTGGCGGCATCTCCTGACCAACCGGCTCGATGAGCCCGAGGCGACGATACGCAAGGTGGTCCACTATCTCCTGCAAGGCATAGCGGCATCAGGCAGATAGCGGCGGCTAGAAAAAGGGCGCGGCAACCCTTGGCTGCCGCGCCCCTTTGAAACCTCGTTCAGGCTTACTTGCCGGCTTCCATCGTATCGACGGCCTGCTTCAGCTTGACATCGGGGATCTCGACCTTGGCTCCGGCGCGCAGCGACTTGACCAGGGCGAAATACTTGTCGCGGATGACCGCCTGCTTGGCCTGGTCCTTGACGTCGTCGAAGGCCGGCGGCTGCTTGGTGCGCTTGTCTTCGAGCTTGATGACGTGCCAGCCGAACTGCGACTGCACCGGCTGTTCGGTGTATTTGCCGACCTCGAGCGCGAAGGCAGCCTTGTCGAATTCCGGCACCATCTGGCCAGGTCCGAACCAGCCGAGGTCGCCGCCGCTGGTCTTGCCCGAGGGATCGCTGGTGTGCTCGTTGGCGAGCTTCTGGAAGTCGGCGCCGCCATCGAGCTGCTTGATGATCGCCTCTGCCTCTTCCTTCGTCTTCACGAGGATGTGACGGGCATGCACCTCGTTGACCGGCGGCGTGTTGGCGATCTCCTGGTCGTAGCGGGCGCGGACTTCGGCATCGGTGACCTTGGCAACGACGCCCTTCTCGACCATCTCGCCATGCAGCGCGCGCTGCTGCAGGAAGGCCATGCGGCGCTGGAAGTCGGGATCCTTGTCGAGACCGGTGGTGACGGCCTGGGCGGCCATGACGCGGATCTCGATGGCCGCCGAAAGTGCCGCGGCGCGGCGCTGTTCGGGCGGCAGCTGCGCGAACTGCTGCGACAGCTCGCCTTCGGCAAGCATGAGGTCGGCTTCGGTCAAGGGCTGGCCGTTGACGGTGGCGACCACGGCATTCGGGTCGACCGGCGCCGCCGCGGGTGCTGGAGCTGCCGCATCGGCCGGCGCGGGAGCCGGAGCGGTCTCCTGCGCCATCAGCGGCGACAGGCTAAGAGCCGACAGCCCGAAAGCCAGACCAAGGCTGGCAAGCGACGCACGGCGGAACAACAAGGACATAAGGATGACTCCGGTGGAGGATTGTAAGGAGGGACGGCTTCCAGATCAGCCAGATTGTGGCGGAATTTGGCGCGACCGGCAGGGCCAGCGCGGCGTTGACATCAGTTGAGCCCCCTCTTATCTGTCCAACGACTTGGCGTCCAGAACCGTTTTCCGGGCGCTTTTTGTGTTTGCCCGCATTCAAGCGGTGCGTTCACGCGGATTTGATGGGGCCGGCCGGCGCCTGTCTCAAGATTGAGAATTCTATCGAAAGGACCATTGGATGGTCAGTCTCGGCGGTCTCGCCCGTAAGGTTTTCGGTTCCTCCAACGACCGTCGGGTCAAATCGACCCGGCCCCGCGTCGAGGCGATCAACGCCATGGAAAACGAGATGCGGGCTCTTTCCGACGCCGAGCTTGCCGGCCGCACGGCAAAGTTCCGCCAGGATATCGCCAATGGCGCCAGCCTTGACGACCTTCTGGTCCCGGCCTTCGCCACCGCCCGCGAAGCGGCGCGCCGCGTGCTCGGCATGCGCCCCTTCGACGTCCAGCTGATCGGCGGCATGGTGCTGCACAATGGCGGCATCGCCGAGATGCGCACCGGCGAGGGCAAGACGCTGGTCGCGACGCTGCCGGTCTACCTCAACGCACTCGCCGGCAACGGCGTCCATGTCGTTACCGTCAACGACTATCTTGCCACCCGTGACTCCGAATGGATGGGCCGGGTCTACAAATTCCTCGGCCTCTCGGTCGGCGTCATCGTCCACGGCCTGTCGGACGAAGAGCGCCGCGTCGCCTACGCGTCCGACGTCACCTACGCCACCAACAACGAACTCGGCTTCGACTATCTGCGCGACAACATGAAATACGAGCGCGCCCAGATGGTGCAGCGCGGTCACAATTACGCGATCGTCGACGAAGTCGATTCGATCCTGGTCGACGAGGCGCGCACGCCGCTGATCATTTCCGGTCCGCTCGAGGACCGTTCGGAAATGTACAACACCATCGACACCTTCATCATCCAGCTGCAGCCGCAGGATTATGAGATCGACGAGAAGCAGAAGACCTCGATCTTCACCGAGGAAGGCACCGAGAAGCTGGAGAACCTGCTGCGCGACGCCGACCTTTTGAAGGGCGAGTCGCTCTACGACGTCGAGAACGTCGCCATCGTCCACCACGTCAACAACGCGCTGAAGGCGCACCGCCTGTTCCAGCGCGACAAGGACTACATCGTGCGCAACGGCGAGATCGTCATCATCGACGAGTTCACCGGCCGCATGATGCCGGGCCGCCGTTATTCGGAAGGCCTGCACCAGGCGCTGGAAGCCAAGGAGCATGTGGCGATCCAGCCGGAGAACCAGACGCTGGCCTCGGTCACCTTCCAGAACTACTTCCGCCTCTACAAGAAGCTTTCCGGCATGACCGGTACGGCGCTGACCGAGGCCGAGGAATTCGGCAACATCTACGGCCTGGAAGTCACCGAAATCCCGACCAATTTGCCGGTCATCCGCATAGACGAGGACGACGAGGTCTACCGGACGGTCGAGGAGAAGTACAAGGCGATCGTCAAGGAGATCCGCGAGGCCAGCGCTAAGGGCCAGCCGACGCTGGTCGGCACGACCTCGATCGAGAAGTCCGAGCAGCTGGCCGAGCGCCTGCGCAAGGAAGGCTTCAAGGACTTCGAGGTGCTGAACGCCCGCCACCATGAGCGCGAGGCGGCCATCGTCGCCCAGGCCGGCAAACCCGGCGCCATCACCATCGCCACCAACATGGCCGGCCGCGGCACCGACATCAAGCTCGGCGGCAATGCCGAGATGCGCATCGCCGAGGAACTTGGCGACATGCCTGAAGGCCCCGAGCGCGAGGCGCGGGAAAAAGAGATCAACGCCGATGTCGAGCGGCTGAAGGAGAAGGCGCTGGCCGCCGGCGGCCTCTACGTGCTGGCCACCGAACGCCATGAATCGCGCCGCATCGACAACCAGCTTCGTGGCCGCTCAGGCCGCCAGGGCGACCCCGGCCGCTCGAAATTCTTCCTGTCGCTGCAGGACGACCTGATGCGCATCTTCGGCTCCGAGCGCATGGACGGCATGCTGCAGAAGCTCGGCCTCAAGGAAGACGAGGCGATCATCCATCCCTGGATCAACAAGGCGCTGGAGAAGGCGCAGAAGAAGGTCGAGGCACGCAACTTCGACATCCGCAAGAACCTGTTGAAATATGACGACGTCTCCAACGACCAGCGCAAGGTCGTGTTCGAGCAGCGCATCGAACTGATGGACGGCGAAGGCCTGTCGGAAACCATCGCCGAGATGCGCGAGGGCGTCATCGAAGAGATCGTCGCCAAGGCCATCCCCGAAAACGCCTATGCCGAGCAATGGGACGTTGCCGGCCTGAAGGCCGAAGTCGCCGAATTCCTCAATCTCGACCTGCCGATCGAGGACTGGGCAAAGGAAGAGGGCATCGCCGAGGACGACATCCGCGAGCGCATCACGCAAGCCGCCGAGGCCGCCGCCAAGGAACGCGCCGAGCGCTTCGGCCCCGAGGTGATGAACTATGTCGAGCGCTCGGTCGTGCTGCAGACGCTCGACCATCTGTGGCGCGAGCACATCGTCAACCTCGACCATCTGCGCTCCGTCGTCGGCTTCCGCGGCTACGCCCAGCGCGATCCGCTGCAGGAGTACAAGAGCGAGGCCTTCGAGCTGTTCCAGGCGATGCTGGGCAATCTGCGCCAGGCCGTCACCGCGCAGCTGATGCGCGTCGAACTGGTCCGCCAGGCCGCCGAAGCACCGCCTCCGGAAGCGCCCGACATGTTCGGCAGCCATATCGACGGCACCACCGGCGAGAATGATTTCGGCGACGGCGAGACCGCCCTCCTGGTGCGCCAGGAGCAAAACGCCATCGTCGCCCCTGAGGACCGTGATCCGAACAACCAGGCCACCTGGGGCAAGGTCGGCCGCAACGAAGCCTGCCCCTGCGGCTCGGGGAAGAAGTACAAGCATTGTCATGGAGCGTTTGCGTAAGGGCCGCGTTCTTCCTTCTCCCCGTTCCACGGGGAGAAGGTGCCCGAAGGGCGGATGAGGGGCGGCGCTGACCTCTGCGATTGTCAGACGCAGTCCCCGCGAAGCCATTTCGTCCGTGGATAGTTTCCCTCGCCCTGCCCGCATCAGCCCGATGCTGCGAAAGCTGGCGCTGCCCATCCGCCTGCCGGCACCTTCTCCCCGTATAGGGACGGGGCGAAGGAAGCTCCCCGCCCACGTTTTCTTAATGTGTCTCCGCTACACCCAACCCTGAAAAAGAGGCGGAAAACGGAGAAAATTCGGGGTGCGCTTTTCCGCGGCCACGACTGCCGGGCGGTTCTTGCCGCAGCGCTTGGCGCTGCGCATGGGGCCGTTGCTCGACCGCATCGACGCCGTGCTGTTCACCGCCGACGAGCGCGGCGAGGCCGGCCGCATGTCGGTCATCGCCTTCTCCATCCGCATCGTCAGCGCCGTCATCGCCTTCGTCAGCCAGGTGCTGATGGCGCGCTGGATGGGCTCGTTCGAATACGGCATCTTCGTCCTCGTCTGGGTGACGATGGTCATCGTCGGCAATCTCGCCTGCCTCGGCTTCCACACCTCGGTCATCCGCTTCATCCCCGAATACCGCGAGCGCGGCCTGATGGATGAACTGCGCGGCATCGTCGTCGCCAGCCGCCTGTTCGTGCTGATCGCCTCGACGATCATCGCCGGGCTCGGCGCGCTTGGCGTCTGGCTGGCCGCGCCGTGGATCGAGAACTACTACGTGATACCGTTCGTCCTGGGCGTCATCTGCCTGCCGATGATCGCGCTGTCGGACCTGCTGCAAGGGCTGGCGCGCGCCAATTCATGGGCGCTGTTCGCCCTGTCGCCGACCTACCTGATACGCCCCGTTCTGATCCTGCTGTTCATGGCGCTGATGCTTTTCGCCGGCTACGCGCCCGACGCCAAGACAGCGATCTTCGCCTCGATCGCCGCCACCTATGTCACCACGCTCGCCCAACTCATCGGCGTGACCCAGCGCATGGAACGGAAGATCCCCGCCGGGCCGATGAAGGTGCATTTCGCGCAATGGTTCGTCGTCTCGCTGCCGATCTTCCTGGTCGAAAGCTTCTTCTTCCTGCTCACCAACGCCGACGTGCTGATGGTCGGCGCCTATATGGATCCCAACGACGTCGCCGTCTATTTCGCCACGGTCAAGACGCTGGCGCTGGTGCATTTCGTCTATTTCGCGGTCAAGGCCGGCGTCGCCCAGCGCTACGCGCAGTTCACCCATGGCGAGCCGGAAAAGCTTGCAGCCTTCGCCCGCGAGACGGTGTCGTGGACCTTCTGGCCGTCGCTTTTGATGGCGCTGCTGGTGCTGGCGCTGGGCGAACCGATACTGGTGCTGTTCGGCCCCGAATTCACATCGGGCTATCCGCTGTTGTTCCTGCTCGTCTTCGGCGTGGTGGCGCGCGCCGCCGTCGGCCCATGCGAGAGCCTGCTCACCATGAGCGGCAACCAGAACATCTGTGCCGCCGTCTATGCCATGACATTGGCCTTCAACATCGGCCTCAACGTCGTGCTCATCCCGCTCTTCGGTCTGTGGGGCGCGGCGATGGCCACCGCCTTCGCCATGATCTTCGAGGCCGGCGCGCTGTCTTTCACGGTCTGGCGCAAGCTCGGCATCGTCATGGCGATCTTCGTGCCAGTCCAAGGAGCCACGTGATGGCCGCTGTCCCCCTGCTCGAGGAAACCAGCGGCGGTACGGCCGGCGCCATGGTGTCCGGCCTTGCCGGGCTGGCGCGCGACGCCGACCCTGCCCATATCGAAATCCTCGCCAACAACCGGCCCGAGCGCAAGCTCGCCATCTATCCGGCATCGGCCGGCTTCGACCTGGTCGAGGAGCTGGATTATCTCTGCGCCCGCACGATCGAGCCGAACGTCTTCTTCAACCCGCGCTTCCTGGCTCCGGCCATGCCCCGGCTGGAGGATCGCGAGGTGCGGCTGGCGGTGATCCGCGATGGCGACGAATACCGCAACCGGCTGCGCCTCCTGGTGCCGTTCTCGGTGGAACGCCCGGTGGTGCCGCTCGGCGTGCCTGTGATGCGCACATGGTCGAGCCCGTTCGGTCCGCTCGGCACGCCGCTGATCGACCGCGACGATCCGGTCGGCGTGGTCGAGGATTTCTTCGCGATGCTGTCGCGCCCGCACCTGAAACTGCCGAAGGTCTTCGTCCTGCCCGACATCAGGCTCGACGGTCCGGTGGCGAGCCTGCTCGGCACCGTGGCCGAGACGCGCGGCCTGATGCTGGTCACCACCGGCCAGACCCAGCGCCCCGCCCTGGAGAGCGAACTCGACGGCGACGACTATCTGAAGGCCTCGCTGCGCGCCCACCATTACCGCGAATTCCGCCGCCTGAAGCGGCGCCTCGGCGACCTCGGCAAGCTGGAGCATGGGGTGGCGCGCGGCCCCGAAGAGATCCGCCACGCCATCGAAAGCTTCCTGACGCTGGAAGCGTCCGGCTGGAAGGGCCGCGAGCGCACCGCCATGGCGATCGACCGCTTCCGCGCCGCCTTCGCGCGCGAGGCCGTGCATCGGCTCGCCGAACAGGACATGTGCCGCATCCATTCGCTGACGCTCGACGGCCGCACCATCGCCTGCCTGATCGTCTTCGTCGAAGCCGGCGTCGCCTACACCTGGAAGACGGCCTATGACGAGACGTTGGCCGCCTATTCGCCGGGCACGCTGTTGATGATCGAAGTGACGAAGCAGCACCTCGACGATCCCAACATCATGATGACCGATTCCTGCGCCGTGCCGGACCATCCGGTGATGAGCCGGTTGTGGACCGAGCGCAAGCCGATCGGCACGCTGGTGATCGGGCTGACGCCGGACGCCGACCGCCTGGCACGCCAGGCCGCCTCACAGCTGCATCTCTACCGTGAAACCCGCAACATGGCCCGCCTGCTGCGCAACCGCATGAAGAGCCTGCTGCGGCGTCGGTGATCCTCCTTCGCCAAGGCTACGGAGGACACTCTCCCGTCCATCGAGCTCCGAAGCTCCAAGAGGGTGGCTTGCCACCCGAAGCTCGAAGAGCGAAGGGTGGTGCCCCTAGCCGGGATCGAACCAGCACTCCTTGCGGAACTCGATTTTGAGTCGAGCGCGTCTACCAATTCCGCCATAGGGGCTCAGGCCGGACGGCCTGGATGGGCGCGGACTATACGGTCGGAGGCCTGTTCGTCAACTGGCCAAATCTCGGGATCGCCTGGATGCGACCAAACTGCGCCTTTCGATTTCGTGGCTGTGCTGCCATTGTGCAGCGCGGAAAATCTTTCTAGACAGGCGGCGTGTCAAAGCGATGCCCATCTGAACACGGATGGATGCCCCGCGCTTTGGGTCCTGTTTTGTCCCGAAACCGATACACACCTTGCGGGCGACATGCATTAGGAGTGCCGATGCTTCGTGGACTGTACGACTGGACCTTGTCCCTGGCTGCCCGCAAATCCGCCGAATGGTGGCTGGCCTTCATCGCCTTCGTCGAAAGTTCTGTGTTCTTCATCCCGGCGGACGTACTGTTCCTGCCCATGGCGTTGGCGCGGCCAGAACGCGCCTATCGCTACGCGCTGACCGCCACTGCCGCGTCCGTGCTGGGCGGCATCGCCGGCTGGCTGATCGGCTACTATGCCTACGACACGATAGCACGGCCGATCCTGGAGCACTTCGGCGGCATTGCCACATTCGAGAAGTGGCAGTCGTCCGGGTACGGGCTGATGCTGGTGCTGCTCGTCACGTCCGGTGTTGCGCACCTGCCGCCGATCAAGGTGGTCACTATTCTCGCCGGGGCGCTTCACATCAATCTTGTGGTCTTCATCGTCTCGGCCATCTTGGCGCGAGGCGCTCGTTTCCTGCTGCTCGCCTGGCTGCTGCGCCGCTATGGCGAGCCGATCAGGGAGTTCATCGAGAAGCGCCTGGGATTGATTGTCGGCGCCGGCGCGGCTGCCCTGATTTTGCTCTATATATTGGTCAAATACGCGTTCTGATCCATGTCGCCCCAAACCATATAGCGGCTTTGGGACAACGGCACGGACAAGGAAATAGCCCGACGAATTCAGCGGACGAAAGACCCAATGACAGCCATCATGAATGCCGATACCGGACGCCAGCGGACGCGAACCGCCCTGTTTCTCGCTGTCGCCATGGCCGCCACCGTCGGCTCGGCGCTCGCCTTCCAGTACATCGGCGGCTACATCCCCTGCCATCTCTGCCTGGAGCAGCGCACCCCCTACTATATCGGCGTGCCGTTGATGGTGTTGGCGGTGATTGCATCGATGCTGCGCGCACCCGCATGGCTGACGCGCGGCCTGCTGGGCATCGGCGGTCTGCTGATGCTCTACGGCCTCTATCTCGGCGTCTACCACTCCGGCGTCGAATGGCAGTGGTGGGCGGGCCCGACCGATTGCACGGCGGACGCCGGGCCGGTCGACACTGGTGGCAAGGGCGTGCTCGACGCGCTTGACAAATTCGTGCCGCCCTCCTGCGACAAGGCCGCGCTGCGCATCCTCGGCCTGTCGCTGGCCGGCTGGAACGCCATCGCCAGCCTTGTCCTGGCAGCCGTCGCCTTCCGCGGCGCACTTTCCCGCGACTGAGCCTATTCGCGTGAGTAGCGCGACGCAGAGTTAGAGCGAAGATTCAGCAGGCTGAATTGCATGGCTCGGCTTTCAACGTCCGAGCAGGTCGACCCCCACTCCGTCTCGGCTTCGCCGAGCCACCTCTCCCCCGATCGACGGGGTAGAGGAAGGGCGCGAGCTTTTGTGCCGGGAGGCTCCCTTCCTCTCCCTCCGGAGGGGGAGAGGTGGCGCTGCGAAGCGACGGAGTGGGGAAGCCGGTGCTTAAACGCGAAGGCGCTGATAAGTGAGACGGCCAGCCTCCCGAATTCTCGAACGATCTCAGGGTTCCAGTTCGACGTCCCAGTATAGATAATCCATCCAGCTTTCATGCAGATGGTTGGGCGGGAACAGGCGGCCGTTGTTGTGCAGATCGTGCACCGTCGGCTGGTAGGGCTTCTGCAGCGGCCACATCTTGGCATGCGCCGGCATCATGCCGCCCTTCCTCAGATTGCAGGGCGAACAGGCGGCGACCACATTCTCCCATGTCGTCGCCCCGCCGCGATGGCGCGGGATGACGTGGTCGAAGGTCAGGTCGTCGGGCGTGCCGCAATATTGGCATTGGAAGCGGTCGCGCAGGAAGACGTTGAAGCGCGTGAAGGCCGGATGCCTGGACGGCTTCACATAGGCCTTCAGGCTGACGACGCTCGGCAGCTTCATCGAGAAGGTCGGCGACGACACCGCGTGCTCGTATTCGGCGACGATGTTCACCCGGTCGAGGAAGACGGCCTTGATGGCGTCCTGCCAGGACCAGAGCGACAAGGGGTAATAGCTGAGCGGACGGTAATCCGCATTCAGCACCAGTGCTGGAAGCCCATCCGGAGATACGGCAACCGTCACGTGTTTACCTCCTTGGTTCTAGACCCGAACGGCGGGGATACTGTAAGCCTGACATGACAGGGATGTGAAGCGGATTGTCGCGTTGCCGAAGCGTCAAAAACGCATGATTTTTACGCTTTTTTGCAGATTCAGGCCGGCGGCGCGGCGTCCCGCCCCCTGGTTTCGCGATAATAGGACCAGAAAAGCCGCGATGCGACACCTCGCCACGGGCTCCATGATTCGGCCAATGCGATCAGTGCTTTCTCGGGTGGACGCGGGTCGATGCCGAGCGCATGACCGACCGCCGTTTGCAGCGCGACGTCACGCGCGGGGAAGATATCGGGGTGGCCCGCGGCAAACAACAGATAGACTTCCGCCGTCCAGGGACCAATGCCGGGCACCGCCGTCATCGCCGTGATGGCCTCGACCGCGTCGAGCGAACAGAGGTGATGAAGGTCGAGGCCGTCGGCCACGGCTTGGGCAACCGCGATCAGGCCGCGCTGCTTGGGCCGTGACAAGCCGGCTTCGCGGAACATGTCCTCGCCGGCGGCCAAGATCGCCTGTGGCGTCAGCGGGTCGACAAGCCTGGTCAGCCGGCCGAAGATCGCGTCTGCACTGGCGCGCGACACCTGCTGCGAGACGATGATCGAGGCCAGACTCCTGAATCCAGGCTCGGAAAGCCTGAGCGGCACCTCGCCCGCCATGCCGCGCACCTTGTCCAGGCGCGGGTCGATCGCGCAAAGCGCATCGAGCCCGCGGGCGATGTCGTCGAGTGTGGCGATGCGTTGCATGGTATCCTTGTCCGCGAATGTGCCGCAAGGTAGCAACTGCCAAAACCGCCGCACAACCCGATTGCCGCTTGAGACATGACGCTCCTGACATTCCGCTTCGCGCCCAGCCCCAATGGCGAACTGCACCTTGGTCATGCGTATTCGGCGCTGCTCAACCAGAAGCTGGCAAAGGCGAATGACGGTCGCCTGCTGCTGCGCATAGAGGATATCGACACGACGCGCTGCACGCCGCAATTCGAGGCGGGCGTGCTGGCCGATCTAAAATGGCTGGGTCTCGACTGGGAGGAGCCGGTGCGCCGCCAGTCCGGGCATTTTGCCGAGTACGGGACGGTGCTCGACCGGCTGATGAGCGAGGAACTCGTCTATCCGGCTTTCATGAGCCGTGGCGAGATCCGCGCCTTCATCACCGACAGCGAAAGGCGCGGGCGCGACTGGCCGCGCGACCCTGACGGCGTGCCGCTCTATCCCCCGGCCGACAAGGCGCTGCCGGTCAGGGAACGCAAGCGGCGCATAGCCGAAAATGCTCCCTTCGCCTGGCGGCTCGATGTCGACGCCGCCATGGCGCGTGTCGGCAGGGATCTCGCATGGACCGAATTCACCGACGAGACGCTGTCGGCGACGCGCGCGGTCGCCGCCCGCCCGTGGGACTGGGGCGATGTGATCGTGGCGCGCCGCGACATCCCGACCAGCTACCATCTTGCCGTCGTCATGGACGATGCCCTGCAAGGGGTCAGCCATGTCGTGCGCGGCCAGGACCTGTTTTCCGCAACGGGCGTGCAGCGCCTGCTCCAGGAGCTTCTGGGGCTACCGCAGCCGACCTATTTCCACCACCTGCTCATCCTCGGGCCGGATGGGCGAAAACTGTCGAAGAGCCTTGGAGACACTGGCCTTGCCAAGCTGCGCGATGCGGGCGCATCGCCTGACGATATCAGGCGAATGGTGGGGCTTTGACCTCTGGCTGGTCCGGAAAATCGCACTGCCCTTGAATTCCCGTGATGCATGGATCAATCGTTTCGTTTTGCGCGCCGGCTTGAACGGGACTAGAGCAGCGCCACGGTCAATTCTCACCAGCGTGGCGGTCTCCGGAAAAATGCACAGCATCAAGCGGTTCATCCCCGCCACCTTCGTCGTCTTGTGGGCGACCGGCTTCATCGGCGCCCGCTACGCCATGCCATGGGCGGAACCGTTTACCTTCCTTGCCGCACGGTTCGTGATAGCCGCGATCCTGCTGGCCGTCCTGACGCTTGTGCTGGGCTCGAAACGAGCCACCCGCAAGCAGGCGTTGCACGCCACTGGCGCCGGCGTGCTGATGCATGGCGTCTATCTCGGCGCCGTCTTCTGGGCCATCCACAGGGGCATGCCGGCCGGTTTTTCGGCCCTGATCGTCGGCCTGCAGCCGCTGATCACGGCCGTGCTTGCCGGCAAGTTCCTCGGCGAGGCCATCCTGCCGCGCCACTGGCTTGGCCTTGGCATCGGCCTGATCGGCATCGTCATCGTGCTGTGGCCCAAGCTCGGCGCGCTCGGCGGCGGAGTGACGGCGGCGACGTTGATCGCCTCGCTGGTCTCGGTGCTCGGCATGAGCGCCGGCACCATCTGGCAGAAGCGTTTCGCTTCCGGCGGCGACCTTGTCGCAGCCACCATGTGGCAATATGTCGGCGGTGCTTGCCTGATGATCCTGGCCGCGCTCGCTTTCGAAACCCACACCGTTATCATCAATGGCGAACTGACCTTCGCCATGGCCTGGCTGGTGCTGGTGCTGTCGCTCGGCGCCATTTTCCTGCTGATGGTGATGATCCGCGACGGCGAGATGTCGAAAGTCGCCTCGCTGTTCTACCTGGTGCCGGCGGTGACAGCGATCATCGCCTGGGCACTCTTCGACGAGCAGCTCAACGCCCTGCAGATCGTCGGCATGGCGATCACGACCTTCGGCGTCGGCCTGGCAACCGCTCGGCAGGCGAAGCGAAGAACTGTGGAATTGAGGAATTGAGGAATTGAGGAATTGAGGAATTGAGGAATTGAGGAATTGAGGAATTGAGGAATTGAGGAATTGAGGAAGAAGCACACAGCGCCAGATATGGCCCGCTTTTTCTTCAATTCTTCAATTCTTAAATTCCTCAGTTCCTCAGCCGTCATCCCACCCGCGCACGTGCCTCCAGATAGCGGCTGATCGCGGCATTGAGCTCGCCACCGAGGATGAAGATCGCCGAGACGATGTAGAGGAAAACCACCGCGATCATGATCGAGGCGAGACCGGCATAGGTCGTCACATAGGACGAGAAATGGTCGAGATAGGTGGCGAATATGGTCGAGCCGATAAGCCATGCTGCCAACGTGAAGATGATGCCGGGCACCAGCGAGACGAAGCGGCGCTTGCCGGCCGGCAGCCAGTAGTGGACGGCAAACAAGCCGCCGATGATGACGGCTGAGGCGATGACGTAGCGCCATAGCGTGATCGTGCCGGTATAGGGCTTGATCCACTCGAAATGGGCTTCCGCCAGCCGCGCCAGCAGCGGCGCGAACACCAGGAGCACGCTGATCGCCAGGAAACCGGCGGTGGCGATCAGCACGAAGAAGATGCTCTGCACCCGGCGATGAATGATGCCGCGCGTCTCCGTGACGCGGTAGGCCCGGTTGAGCGACGTGCGCAGCGCCTCGATGCCGTTCGAGGCGAAATAGGCCGCCAGCAGCACGCCGTAGGTCAACAGGTCGGTGCGCCTGACGGTCAGCACGTTCAGCACCTCATGCGCGATCGGCTTGGCGATCTGATCCGGCCAGGTGTCGAAGACCAGATGCACGGCCGTGTCGGCAAAGGCCTGGGCGCCGAGGAAGCTGCCCAGCGTGGTGGCGAAGATCAGGAACGGAAACAGCGCCATCAGCGAGGTGATCGCCAGATGGCTGGCCATCGCCCAGCCGTCATCGGTGTTGAAATGGCCGATCGCGTCGTAGAGCACGCGGCGCAGGGCGACGATATTCCGCAGCAAGTACGCGCGCTCCCTTCGATTGTCTCGACGCCGCGAATATGGGAAGTGAATGCGGCAAATGGCAACCCTTCGTCAAACCACGAATTCGCCCGCAACAGAGTTGCGCACCATCATCGTCACCGGTGCGTCCTCCGGCATAGGCGCTTATTGCGCACGCGCATTGAAGACCGAGGGCTGGCGGGTGTTCGCGACGGCGCGAAAACCCGAAGACATCGCCGCTATCGAAACCGACGGCATCGAGGCCTTCCATCTCGACTACAGCGATCCGGGTTCGATCGCCGCCCTGGTGACTTCAGTGCTCGAACGCTCCGGCGGAAGGCTGGACGCGCTCTTCAACAACGGCGCCTACGCGCAGGCCGGCGCCGTCGAGGATCTGTCGGTGGCGGCGCTCAAGGAGCAGTTCGAGGTCAACTTCTTCGGCTGGCATGATCTGACCCGCCGTCTGGTACCGGTGATGCGCCGCCAGGGCCATGGCCGCATCGTCCATTGCTCGTCGATCCTTGGCCTGGTGCCGGTGCGCTTTCGCGGCGCCTATTCGGCATCGAAGCATGCGCTCGAGGCCCTGATGCTCTGCCAGCGCCAGGAACTGGAAGGCAGCGGCGTTCATGTTTCGCTGATCGAGCCGGGGCCGGTGAAATCGAAGATCGCCAGCAACGGACTGCCCTGGTTCCTGAAAAACATCGACCTCGAGAATTCCGTGCATCGCGTGGACTACGCGGCACAGTTGGAGCGGCTGCGCGCCGGCGGCAGCCAGTCGGCGCTGAAACCCGGGCCGGAAGTGGTCTACAAGGTTCTACGCCATGCACTTCTGTCGCGGCGCCCGCGTCCGCACTATGTGGTAACAGTGCCGGCCAGGATCGGCGCGGCGCTCAAGCGCTTGCTGCCGGCATCGATGCTCTACCGCCTGATGGCCAAACGCGCCTAACCCGAAACAACTGGAACGCAATATGGCAACCGTCTTCAACATCCTCGCCATTCTGGTCATGGTCGCCGTGGCAATCGTGCTGGTTCGCGGCCTCATCAACATGATGCGCGGCGGTTCCGGCGTCACATCGAACAAGCTGATGCAGGCGCGCGTCATGCTGCAGGCCGTGGCGCTGTTGCTGATCCTGCTGGCGGTGTATTTCACCCGTAAATGACGTCGTTCGGGAGGCGATGTGGTCAAGCTCAACAAGATCTACACCCGCACCGGCGATGACGGCACAACGGGCCTCGGCACTGGCGAAAGGCGGCTGAAATCCGATCTGCGGGTGGATGCCTACGGCACGGTCGACGAAGCCAATGCCTGTATTGGCATGGCGCGCGTGCACACGGCGCGGACCCATCCGGCGATCGATGCCATGCTTTCGCGCATCCAGAATGACTTCTTCGACCTCGGCGCCGACCTTGCGATGCCCGACGACGGCAAGCCGCTCGGCTATGAGCCCTTGCGGATCACCGCCGCGCAGACCGACCGTGTCGAGAAGGATATCGACCTCCTCAACAAGGACCTACAGCCGCTCAAATCCTTCGTGCTGAACGGCGGCACGCCGGCGGCCGCGGCCCTGCATCTCGCCCGCACGGTGGCGCGGCGGGCCGAGCGGCTGATGGTGGCGCTCGCCCAGGATCCGGCGGAACACGTCAATGGCGACGGGCTGAAATACATCAATCGCGTCTCGGATTTCCTGTTTGTCGCCGCCCGCGCGGTCAATGACAACGGAAATGCCGACGTGCTATGGGTTCCCGGCAAGAACCGCTGAACCGATCGAAAAGCGGAAGGGGACCAGACACGCATGTTCATCCCGCTTTACGACACCAACAGGCTGCGCCACATCCGGCTGCAATATGTGACGATCGGCCTGATCGTGGCCAACGCGCTGGTTTATTGCGCCACCGCACTCGGCGGCGAGAACTTCACCAACGCCGCCGTGCTCGGCCTCGGCTTCATCCCGTCCGTCGTCCACAACACGGCGGAGCTCGACCCGCGCTTCATCGTCATCCCGGAAAGCCTGAGCTATCTCACCTACTCCTTCCTGCACGCCGACATCTTCCACCTCGGCGGCAACATGCTGTTCCTGTGGGTGTTCGGCGACAATGTCGAGGACGCGCTCGGCCATATCCGCTACCTGATCTTCTATCTCCTGTGCGCCATCGCCGGGGCCGCCTTCCAGGGGCTGGTCGCATGGGACTCCCAAGTGCCGCTGATCGGCGCGTCCGGCGCCATCGCCGGCGTGGTCGTCGCCTATCTCATCCTTTATCCCAGGGTGAAGGTCTGGGTGCTGGCCTTTGCCCGTATTCCCTTGCGTATTCCGGCCTTCATCCCGCTTGTCCTGTGGGTGCTGTTCCAGATCGTCATGTTCGCCGCCGGTGGCGAGGACCAGGTTTCCTGGGCCTGCCACATCGGCGGCATCATCGCCGGAGCCGTGCTGGTGCTTGTCCTGCGCAGCCGTGGCGTGCCGCTGTTTGCAGGTGCCGACGAGGATATCCCGGCCGCCGCGCCCGAGCCGCCGCCGCTTGCGGCCCAGCCGGCGACGCCCGAGCCGCCCGCCGCAAATACGCGCTGGGGCCGGGGAAACCCTTCCGGCCCCAACTGAACCGATTTGAGCCGCTTGAGGCGTATTGACGTCAAGGATTGCCGCAACTACGGAAACGTCTCCGCCGCAGCCCAAGGCGGCTGAGGAGCAGCCTAGGGCGGGCAAAGAACAGAATTTCCATCCGGCCAGAATTCCGTCTGGCCGGAATTCAGTCAGGAATGTCGGCTTTCGACAACTCAGAAGGGGCGCAGGCTGTTATAGCGCGCCCAACTAGCGTGAAGAGGTGACAGGCAAATGAAGATCCTTGTGCCCGTGAAGCGGGTTGTGGATGCGAATGTGAAGGTTCGCGTGAAGGCTGACGGTTCGGCGGTCGAACTCGCCAACGTCAAGATGGCGATGAACCCGTTCGACGAGATCGCGGTCGAAGAGGCGATCCGGCTGAAGGAAGCCGGCAAGGCCGAAGAGATCATCGTCGTGTCGATCGGACCGCAGCAGGCGCAGGAGACCTTGCGCACCGCACTCGCCATGGGCGCCGACCGCGCCATCCTGGTCAAGACCGACGAGCAGACCGAACCGCTCGGCGTCGCCAAGGTGCTGAAGGGCGTCGTCGAGGCCGAACAACCCGGCCTCGTCATCCTCGGCAAGCAGGCGATCGACGACGATTCGAACCAGACCGGCCAGATGCTGGCCGCGTTGCTCGGCTGGGCGCAGGGCACCTTCGCCTCCAAGATCGTGCTCGACGGCGGCAAGGCCAAGGTGACGCGCGAAGTCGATGGCGGCCTGCAGACGGTGGAACTGAAGATGCCGGCGATCATCACCGCCGACCTTCGCCTCAACCAGCCACGCTATGCTTCGCTGCCCAACATCATGAAGGCCAAGAAGAAGCCGCTCGACGAGAAGAGCCCGGCCGATTACGGCGCCGACGTCAAGCCGCGCCTCAAGGTCATCAAGACCGAGGAGCCCAGCGGCCGCAAGGCGGGCGTCAAGGTCAAGAGCGTCGCCGAACTGGTCGACAAGCTGAAGAACGAAGCCGGCGTGCTCTGAGATCGGAAGGAACAGATAATATGACCATTCTCCTCATCGCCGAACACGACAACGCCACCCTTTCCGACCAGACCGCCAAGGCCCTTTCGGCGGCCCTGCAGATCGGCTCGGACGTGCATGTGCTGGTGGCCGGCAAGGGCGCCAAGGGCGCCGCTGACGCCGCCGCCAAGCTCAAGGGCGTGAGCAAGGTGCTGCTCGCCGAGGCCGACGAACTCGCCGAGCGCCTCGCCGAGCCGACGGCGGCACTGGTCGTGTCGCTGGCTGGCAGCTACGACACCATCATCGCGCCGGCGACCTCGTCGGGCAAGAACGTCGCGCCGCGCGTGGCGGCGCTGCTCGATGTCGCGCAAGTGTCCGAGATCATCGAAGTGGTTTCGCCTGATACCTTCAAGCGCCCGATCTATGCCGGCAACGCCATCCAGACGGTGCAGTCGACCGACGCCAAGAAGGTCATCACCGTGCGCACGGCCTCCTTCCAGGCGGCGCCCGAAGGCGGCTCGGCAGCGGTCGAGACGGTGAAGGCCGCGGCCAACCCCGGTCTGTCCTCCTTTGTCGAAAACAAGCTGTCGGAGACCGACCGCCCGGAACTGACCTCGGCCAAGATCATCATCTCGGGGGGCCGTGCGCTCGGCTCCTCGGAGAAGTTCCAGGAGGTCATCCTGCCGGTCGCCGACAAGCTCGGTGCCGCCGTCGGTGCGTCCCGCGCCGCCGTCGACGCCGGCTATGCGCCGAACGACTGGCAGGTCGGCCAGACCGGCAAGGTCGTCGCCCCCGATCTCTATATCGCGGTCGGCATTTCCGGCGCCATCCAGCACCTTGCCGGCATGAAGGATTCCAAGGTCATCGTCGCCATCAACAAGGACGAGGAGGCGCCGATCTTCCAGGTTGCCGACTACGGTCTCGTCGGCGATCTCTTCGTCGTGCTGCCGGAGTTGCAGAAGGCGCTTTGACGCTCTCTGGCAAAGCGTATTAAATACCAGGGGTGGGGTAGACGAAGTCGCCCCGCCCTTTTAGTTTGCACCGCACAAAAAGCAGGCCACAAAGGCCTTTGGACGGGATCGGTGTAATGAGCAAGATCGAGACGATCGGCATCATCGGCGCAGGCCAGATGGGCGGCGGCATCGCCCATGTCTCCGCGCTGTCGGGCTATAAGGTGCTGATCTACGATATTTCGCCCGACCGCATCGAGAAGGGCATCGCCACCATCAGCGGCAACATGGCCCGCCAGGTGGGGTCCGGCAAGCTCGACGAGAAGCTGCGCAACCAGGCGATGGCGCGCATTGCGTCCGCACCGGCGATGGCCGATCTGGCCGGCGCCGACCTGGTGATCGAGGCGGCCACAGAGGACGAGACGGTCAAGCGCAAGATCTACGCCCAGCTCTGCCCGCAGCTCAATCCCGAAGCCATCCTGGCGACCAACACCTCGTCGATCTCGATCACGCGGCTCGCCGCGCAGACCGACAGGCCGGAACGCTTCATCGGCATACATTTCATGAATCCGGTCCCGCTGATGAAGCTGGTCGAACTGGTGCGCGGCATCGCCACCGAGGACCAGACGTTCGAGGCGGCGAAGACCTATGTGAAGCAGCTCGACAAGACGATCACAGTCTCGGAGGATTTCCCGGCCTTCATCGTCAACCGTATCCTGCTGCCGATGATCAATGAGGCCATCTACACGCTCTATGAAGGTGTCGGCTCGGTCGATGCCATCGACACCGCCATGCGGCTCGGCGCCAACCACCCGATGGGACCGCTGCAGCTGGCCGATTTCATTGGTCTCGACACCTGCCTGTCGATCATGCAGGTGCTGCATGACGGCCTGTCGGACTCGAAATATCGCCCCTGCCCGCTGCTGGTCAAATATGTCGAGGCCGGCTGGCTCGGCCGCAAGACCGGACGCGGCTTCTATGACTATCGCGGCGAGCACCCCGTTCCGACGCGCTGACGCAATTCCAGGAAAAAGTGTGACGCGTCAGCCGTTCAGGATGCCGCGGCGAGCGGCTTGGATGGTTCCGACCTGTCGTCGGTGATCTTGTCGTCCAGCGCCACGGAAACACATCCGCGACCGGCCGCCTTGGCCGCATAGCAAGCGGCGTCGGCCCTTGCGATGATCTCGTCGACTTCGCCGCAATCGGCGCAGATCGCGGTAAGCCCGATGCTTGCGCCGATCGCGTGCGGCCGATCATCCCAAGTGAAATCCAGGCCGGCTATCGCATCGATGATCGAGCGCGCCGCGATCCCGGCGCCAGCGGTCGAAGCCGATTTCAGGATGACGGCGAATTCGTCGCCACCCAGCCGCGCCACGATATCTTCGGGACCGAGCACGCCGCGAACGGCCTCGGCGACCCGCTTCAGCAAGGCGTCTCCGGCGGCGTGACCGCCGGTGTCGTTGACCAGTTTGAAGTGGTCCAGGTCGATGAACATGAACTGATGCCTGCCGCCTCCAGCCGCCGCGGTGTCCTTGCGGGCCTGATCGACAAGTTCCTCCATGGTGCGGATGAAGCTCGAACGATTAGCAAGGCCGGTCAGCGCGTCATGCGCGGCGGCATGGGCAAGCTGCCGCTGCAGGGCGCGCGCATCCGTGAAATCCTGGAAGACGATGACCAGCCCGCAGAATTCGCTGCGCTCGTTGATGATCGGCGACACCACCTGGCGGATGCTGCAGCGCGTGTCGTCGCGCCGGATGAGCACGGCCCGGCTGTTCTGGTCGGAGGGCGCTGCTCCGATCGCCGGCCGGGCCACGCCGATCCTCTGCCCCGTCTCCTCGTCGACCGCCCAATAGACATGGCCGAGCGTCTTGCCGAGCGCCTCGTCGCCGGAAACGCCGGTCAGCTTCTCGGCGACCGGGTTCATGAAGGTGACGCGATTTGCGGCATCGGTGCAGATGACCGCATCGCCGATGGACTGCAGCGTCACCCTGAGCCGTTCCTTCTCGTCGGCCAGCATTGCCGCCGACACCGTCAGGCGCTCTTCGGCCTCCTTGCGCCGGGTGATGTCGGTCAAGCTGCCGATGGCCCTGGTCAGACGCCCGGCCGCGTCGCGTTCGATGGCTTTGCCGCGGTCGAGGATCCACACCCAGTGGCCGTCCTTGTGACGCATCCTGAACTCGGCTTCGAAGAATTCCGTGTTGCCGTCGAGATGCGCCCGATCCGCCGTGGCAACAGCCTCGCGATCGTCGGGATGGATCATCGTCAGCCAATGGTCGGGGTCGCCATCGAGTTCGCCGTCGGCATAGCCGAGCATCTTGACCCAGGTCGAGGAGTATGTCGTGCCGCCCTTGCGCACGTCGAGATCCCAGACACCTTGACCGGCGCCGGCCAGCGCGAAATTCCAACGCGTTTCGGCCTCGGCAATACGCGCCTCGGCCTGCTTGCGCGCGTCGATATCCTCGATCTGCGAGACGAGATAGAGCGGCCGCCCGCTTGTCTCGTCGCGAATGACGGAGCCGGCAAGATGAGCCCAGATGGGTGTGCCGTCCTTCTTGAGGTAGCGCTTCTCGAACTGGAAGGCATGGACGGTGCCCGCCTTCAGGCCGTCCATCGTTTCGCGCCCGATCTGCAGGTCGTCGGGATGCGTGATCTGGAAGAAGGTCAGCGCCTCGATCTCCTCGCGGCTGTAGCCAAGCATGGCCGCGAAGGCCGGATTGGCCTCGATAATGCGCCCGTCCAACCCGACGACCGCGATGCCGATCGCCGAATCCTCCATGGCCCGGCGGAACCGCTGCTCGCTCTCCGCGATCTGCCGCCGGTCGTCGGAGATGCGGCGGATGAACAGGCCGGCGAGGAAAAGCGCGCCGACCGCCACCGCGACCGACACTTGCAGGGAGAGCTTGAGCGCCTCCGCATCGAGGCTCAGCCTCGCGAGCAGGATCGAGGCCGCCACCATGGCAACGCCGGCCACAAGCAGCGCCAGCGCTGCCTGCTTGTAGTATCCCGACCCGATGGTTCCTCGCAATGTCACGATCCGTGCCACCCCCGTGGGCAATCGCTTTTTTCCCATGAAAACCTTGAAGGATCGATTTTAAGGAAAGGTTGCGTCTGGGGTACTGTCGGCATGGGAAACCGGCAAACAATTGCCGGCATGATTAAGGATCGGTATGCATCGGCCGGGACGCGGTATCGTGTTACCAGCGCACGAAAAACCGTCCGCCGAGCGCGCCAAGCAAGGCGAGCGCCGCGATCGCGATCGTATACCAGGTGGCAACGAAAAGCGGCGAATCGTCGAAACAGTGCGCGGCATAGAAGGTCGCGGCCAGCCCCCCGGCGAGCAGGCCCGCGACCGTGCCGGCAAGCACCGGCCGCGTCGGCGCGCCGTAACGCAGCATCCACAGGAAGATCGCCAGCGGGCCGATCCCGATCAGCGGGATGAAGCCCATGCAGATCATCATGTTGGAACCGACCATGCGCGTGCCCCACAGCGCCTCCGGCACCATGAAGAGCTCCAGGCCCACCGCCACGGCCACCAGCAGCGGCGCGGCAATCATCCCGGCCATGGCCCGGCCTGTCGCGGCACCTGGCGTCGACAGGGCGCGGATCAGGGCAAAGGCGCTGATGGCCAGCACGATGGTGAAAACGAATTTGGACAAAAAGCGCACCGTGTGCGCGGCCGCCATGAAGTCGGGACGCGGACCGATCGTGAGCAGGAAAACGACTGCCGCGATGACAATGGCCGCACCGGCGGCCAGCCACCACGCCGAGCGCAACGGCATCGCCATGCTGCCTGCATCGGCGTCCAACGCCTTGATGAGATCGTCAGTCCTCATGTCATTCCCGCCCGAACCGCCCCTGCCCAAATCTCTTGGCTATCGCGGCAAGCCCTCGATGCAGCGACACGCGCACCGCCGTCTCGCTGATGCCGAACTTCGCCGCCGTCTCGCCGATCGAGCGGCCCTCCACGGATATGGCCGAGACCACGGAACGCTGTGCCGGCGGCAGTCCGCCCAAGGCCCGGTTGATGTCGCGTTCGCTGACGGTCTCGGTTTCCGGCTCGGCGAACGTCTCGGCGATGTCGTCGACGTCGATCTCGATGCGCCGCCCGCGCCGCCGGAATGCATCGATCAGCTTGAAGCGGGCGATCGCATAGACCCAGGGCAATACCGGCGCGTCCTGGCGCCAGGTATGCCGTTTCACATGAATGGCCAGCAAGGTTTCCTGCACGACATCCTCGGGATCGACCCCGCCCTGCACGATCTTGCGCCTGACAAAACCGCGCACCAGCGCGGCGATCCGGTGCAGAAAGTCGGCGTAGGCCCTTTCATCTCCCGCGATCGCGGCCCGCAACAGCCGGGAAAGCTCGGCCTCGTCCTTGCCGCTCACAAGAGTTCACTCCCCGATTTTCGCGCTTCGGCACCGATTTGTTACGTGGCCGGCGAAATAATGTCCAAGCCAAACTACGGGCAAGTCACGAAAGTTTGCGGGTCCTGAGGTCCGGCCGCGCAGCGGGTCGCCTTACAGGCATTGTGAGTATGTCGCGCAAAAAGGTCGCCGATCCGGCCCTCCATCACGTGGATTTGTCCCTTTCGTACCGGTCTTTGCGGCTCCAGCGACCGATTGAAGCAGATCACAATGTTGACTACCGATGTCAGGTATATGTAGGTGCAGCGTGCCAAGACCAACGAGATCGAGGATGACGCCATGAAATACACCCTTTGCGCGCTTGCCGGTGCCACCGCGCTTGCAATCGGCCTGGCCGCCGGTCCGGCGATGGCCGAAGATGCCGGCATCATCGTCTACAACGCCCAGCACGAAAGCCTGGCCAAGGAATGGGCCGCAGGGTTCACCAAGGAGACCGGCATCAAGGTCACCTTGCGCAATGGCGGCGACAGCGATTTCTCCAACCAGATCGTCGCCGAAGGCACCGCCTCGCCCGCCGACGTGTTCCTGACGGAGAATTCGCCGGCCATGGTGCTGGTCGAGAATGCCGGCCTGTTCGCGCCAGTCGACGCCGACACGCTGGCCCAGGTCCCGCAGGACTATCAGGCGGCCAGCGGCAAATGGGTGGGTGTAGCCGCGCGCAGCACCGTGTTTGCCTACAACACCACCAAGCTCAAGGCCGACCAGTTGCCCAAATCGCTGCTCGACCTTGCCGACCCGAGCTGGAAGGGCCGTTGGGCGGCGTCGCCCTCGGGCGCCGATTTCCAGGCCATCGTCAGCGCATTGCTGCAGCTCAAGGGCGAGGCCGCCACGGCGGACTGGCTGAAGGCGATGAAGGCGAACTTCACCGCCTATAAGGGCAACAGCACCGTGATGAAGGCGGTCAACGCCGGCGAGATCGAAGGCGGCGTGATCTACCACTATTACTATTTCGGCGATCAGGCCAAGACCGGCGAGAACAGCAAGAACGTCGCGCTGCACTATTTCAAGAACCAGGATCCGGGCGCTTTCGTCTCGGTCTCGGGTGGCGGCGTGCTCGCCTCGAGCAAGCATCCGAAGGAAGCCCAGGCTTTCCTGAAATGGGTGACCGGCAAGGGCGGCCAGGACGTGCTGAAGAACGGAACCTCCTTCGAATACGCGGTCGGCAAGGGCGCGGAGTCCAATCCCAAGCTGGTGCCGCTGGTTGACCTGCAGGCGCCGAAGGTCGACGCCGCGACGCTGAACTCCAAGAAGGTCACCGACCTGATGACGGCAGCCGGCTTGCTTTAGTTGTCGTTCGTCCTAATAAGGGCAACCGACCGTGCTCCCGCGGGACTTTGCCTTCCGCGGGAGCGTTTTGTTTTCGAGATGCATTCGTCCATGACGACACGCTGCGTTCCTGACCGCGACCATGGTCCCATGATTGCCGCCGCCGCGCCGCAACCGAACGGCGCCTGAGCCGATGCAGTCGGCAGTCGATTTCGCGCGCCCGGGCCTGCCGCCGAAGGTGCGCCGAAAGGCGCGGCGACGCGCGGCGCGCTGGCTCGTTGCCGCCGCCATCTTCGTCTCCCTGCTGGCGCTGCTGCCGCTCGCCTTCATCATATGGACCGCGGTGCAAACGGGCTGGGAGACCGTCTCGGCGCTGGTCTTCCGGCCGCGTGTCGGCGAGCTGCTTGTCAACACCGGCCTGCTGGTGCTTTTGGCCGTGCCGATCGCCATCGTCCTGTCGGTGGCGCTCGCCTGGCTGACCGAGCGCAGCGACCTGCCCGGCGCCCGGTTCTGGGCCTGGCTGTGCGTGGCGCCGCTCGCCATTCCCGCTTTCGTGCACAGCTACGCCTGGATCACCATGGTGCCCGGTCTGCACGGCCTTTGGGCCGGCGTGCTGGTGTCCGTGATCGCCTATTTCCCGTTCCTCTATCTGCCGGTGTCGGCGGCGCTGCGCCGGCTCGATCCCGCCCTCGAGGACGCGGCCGCGGCACTTGGCCTTGGACCCTTGCGCGTCTTCCGGCGCGTGGTGTTGCCGCAGCTCAGGCTCGCCATCTGCGGCGGCTCGCTGCTGGTTGGGCTGCATCTGCTGGCCGAATATGGCCTTTATGTCTTCATCCGCTTCGATACCTTCACCACCGCGATCGTCGATCAGTTCCAGTCGACCTTCAATGGGCCGGCCGCCAACATGCTGGCCGGTGTCCTGGTGACATGCTGTTTCGTGCTTCTGGGCCTCGAAGTGCTGGTGCGCGGCGAGGAGCGCTATGCCCGTGTCGGGTCCGGCGCGGCGCGGCATCAGCAACGGACGCGCCTTGGCCATGCCACCATCCCCAGCCTGGCCTTGCTTGCGGTCGTCACGCTGCTGGCGCTCGGCGTGCCGTTCGTGACCATCGGCCGCTGGCTGCTCGCCGGCGGCACCGATGTCTGGCGGCTCGACGAGATCGGATTGGCTCTCGGCCAGACGCTGTTCCTGTCGCTTGCCGGCGCTGTGCTTGCCACCGTCGCCGCCATGCCGATGGCCTGGATATCGATCCGCGCGCCGGGGCCATTGCAGCGCCTGCTCGAAGGTTGCAACTACATCGTCGGCTCGCTGCCGGGTGTGGTCATTGCATTGGCTCTGGTCACCATAACCGTGCGTATCGCCCTGCCGCTCTATCAAACCCTGTTCACCATCCTGGTCGCTTATGCCCTGATGTTCCTGCCACGTGCCCTGGTCAGCCTGCGGGCGTCGATCGCCCAGGCACCGGTCGAGCTCGAGCGCGCCGCGTCCAGCCTCGGCCGGCGTCCGCTCAACGCGCTGTGGTCGACGACGATCCGCCTGTCGGCGCCGGGTGCGGCGGCCGGCATGGCCCTGGTGGCGCTCGGCATCATGAACGAACTGACCGCGACCCAGATGCTGGCGCCGAACGGCACCCGCACGCTCGCGATGGCGTTCTGGTCCTACAGCGGCGAGATCGATTATGCCTCGGCCGCCCCCTACGCCTTCATCATGGTGGCGATGTCGTTGCCGCTGACCTGGCTGCTCTATGTCCAGTCGAAACGGATGGCCGGACGATGAGCTTTCTTGAACTCCGCGATCTGCACAAGCATTACGGCCCGGTCGCCGCGCTGGCCGGCGTCGACCTCAGTGTCGCCAGTGGCAGCCGCACGGCGATCGTCGGACCCTCGGGTTGCGGCAAGACGACATTGCTGCGGCTGATCGCCGGCTTCGAGGCGCCCGACCAGGGCCGCATCGTGCTCGACGGCGAGGTGCTGGCCAATGGCGGCGTTGCCGTTCCGGCACATCGCCGCGGCATCGGCGTGGTGGCGCAGGACGGCGCCCTGTTCCCGCATCTGACCATATCCGACAATATCGGTTTCGGCATGGGCCGTAGCGAGGACAAGCGCGCCGAACGCATCGTCGAGCTCGCCTATATCGTCGGGCTGGACAAGGCGATCCTCAAGCGCCGCCCGCACGAGCTTTCCGGCGGCCAGCAGCAGCGCGTGGCGCTCGCCCGCGCCATGGCGATGAAGCCAAGGCTGATGCTGCTCGACGAGCCGTTCTCGGCGCTCGACACCGGCCTGCGCGCCTCGATGCGCAAGGCGGTGGCTGAACTGCTGGAGGCGGCCGGCATCACCACCATCCTGGTGACGCACGACCAGGCCGAGGCGCTGTCCTTTGCGGCCCAGGTGGCGGTTATGCGTGACGGAAAATTCTCGCAGGTCGGCACGCCGCGCGAGCTCTATCTTCGGCCGAAGGACAGGATGATCGCCGAGTTCCTAGGCGACGCCATCATCCTGCCGGCCAGGATATCGAACGGCTTCGCCAGCTCGCCGCTGGGCCGCATCGCGGTCGACTCCCCGGACAGCCGCGATGTCGCCCGCATCATGCTGCGGCCGGAGCAGATCGCGCTGAAACGGACATCGCGCGAGGGCATGTCGGGCACCCCCGACATGCTTTTCGGCGAGGTGACGGAATCCGAATTCGCCGGCTCGACATGCACGATCGCGGTGCGGCTCCTCAACAATTTCGATCCGCCGGACGCCGCCGCCATCGGCAACACGCCGCTGATCCTGCGCAAATCCGGCATGGACGCACCGGCGGTCGGCGAGATCGTGCGGCTCACCGTGTCGGGCAAGGCGCACGTGTTCGCCTGACCGGCGCCAACACGGATCAAGATGCGGCCTCAGTCCATCTCCGGTGCAATGCCCGGCAAGACGAGCGCGCCGGTCTCGGCTGAATAGATCGGCCACCGCTCGAGAAAATCGCAGCCATGCACGACCACGCGCTGGTTGGCGCTGTCGATGAGGATGACCGCATAGGAGGGCGGCGCCTGCTCGACGGTCTCGCTCGATCGGTCAAGCGCAAGCTCGAACCGGGCGTGCAGGCCGCGCTGCGCCGAGAACGGAATGCCAGCGACCGTGCCGGCGATGTCGCGATGGACATGGCCGAAGAAGATGTGGCGGACATTGCCATGGTCCCGCAGCAGTCCCAGCAGCCGCCCGGGTTGTTCGAGCGCCAGCGGGTCGAGCTGCGGCAGGCCGAGCGCGACCGGCGGATGGTGCAGGAAAATGTAAGCGGGCCTGCCTGCCGATTGTTCGAGCCGGGCTTCCAGCCAGGCAAGCCGCGTTCCGCATAGTTCGCCTTCGACGCGCCCTTCCGCCAGGCAGTCGAGGAACAGCAAGACTTCCTCCCCGCTGTCATGGACCGACTGCACGAAGCCGTTCTCGTCGACCGGAATTTCCGGAAACGCCGCGACGAGATTGACCCTTCTGTCATGGTTGCCCGGCAGCAGCCGCCAGGGCACCGACAGCGTGCTCAGGGCGGTCCTGAGATCGGCATAGCTTTCCGGCGCGCCGGTCTCGGTCAGGTCGCCGGTAAAGACGCAAAGTGCCGCATCGGCGTGATGCGCATTGATGTGCGCGATGCATGAGGCCAGCCGCTGATGCAGGTCCGCGCCGAAGCGGCGCTCGCCTTGCCGGCCAAGATGCACATCCGTGACCTGAATGATTTTCATGATGCTTTCCTGGAGGTGCCGAAGGCCGAGGTCTGTCTCCGGCGATGATAGAGGCTTCGGGATCAGAGCGCCGGTTCGGGAACGGAAGCCTTGAAGACATCGAGGCGGGTTCCCGTCCCCGACGAGAAGAAATGCATGTCATTGGGCGAAAGCATCAGGCCGACGGCACTGCCGGGCTCGGGGTGCACGGCCTCCGACGTCATCACCGAAAACGGCGCGCCGTCGAGATCGACATAGATGACACGCCCGGCGCCCAGCTCCTCGACTAGGTCGACTGTGGCCTTGAGGGAACTCGCCGTGCCCGGCGCCACCAGCCGGACGGCTTCCGGCCGGATGCCCATCGCCACCTTGGTGCCGACCGGCAGGCCGGCGCGGGCCATGGTCAGGCGCCGGCTGCCGTCGAGCAGCGACAACCCGTCGAGTTCGACCGTGCCTTCGAGCATATTCATTGCCGGCGCGCCGACGAAGGTGGCGACGAAGCGGCTGGCTGGACGGGTGTAGATCTCGCCTGGGGTGCCGACCTGCTCGACCCGTCCGCCATTCATCACCACCAGCCGGTCGGCGAGCGTCATCGCCTCGACCTGGTCATGGGTGACGAAAACGGAGGTCGCGTTCAGCCGGCGGTGCAGCTTGCGGATTTCCGAGCGCATCTGCACGCGCAGCTTGGCATCGAGATTGGACAATGGTTCGTCGAACAGGAACACTTTCGGTTCGCGGATCATGGCGCGGCCCATGGCGACGCGCTGCCGCTGGCCGCCGGAAAGCGCCATCGGCTTGCGGTCGAGCAGCTGTTCGAGTTCCAGCGTGCGCGCGACCGCCTGGATGCGCTGGGTACGCTCGGCGGCGGGAACGCCGGCGACCTTGAGCGAATAGCCGATGTTCTGCGCCACGCTCATATGCGGATAGAGCGCGTAGTTCTGAAACACCATGGCGCAGCCGCGCTCGCGCGGCTCCAGTCTGTTGACCACCGTGCCGTCGATCGCGATCTCGCCAGCGGAGATATCCTCCAGCCCGGCGATCATGCGCAGCAGTGTGGACTTGCCGCAGCCCGACGGCCCGAGGATGACGACGAATTCGCCCGACCTGATGTCGAGGTCGACGCCATGCACGACCTGCATCTTGGCGTAGCTCTTTTTCACGTCGCGAATGGTGATGGAGGCCATTGGCTGTCCTTTCCAGGTCACTTTCGTCCAGGTCACTTTTCGGTGGCGATCAGGCCGCGCACGAACCAGCGCTGCATGAGCACCACGACGACCAGCGGCGGCAGCATGATGATCAGCGTTCCAGCCATGGCGATATGCCATTCCGGGGCGCCGCCGACATTGGGGATGAGCTGCTTGAGCTCGGTCACCGCCATTGCATGCGACTGGTCGGTGGTGATGAGCAACGGCCACAGATACTGGTTCCACGCCCACAGGAACATGATGGTGCCAAGTGCGGCCATGTTGTTGCGCGACAGCGGCAGCAGGATATCGATGAAGAAACGCAGCGCCCCGGCGCCGTCCATGCGCGCGGCCTCGGTCAATTCATCCGGCACGGTGAGGAAGAACTGCCGGTAGAGGAATGTGCCGGTGGCGGTGGCGACCAGCGGCAGGATCAGGCCGGGATACGTATTGAGCAGCCCGAAGTTGAGCGAGACCTGCACGCCCGACACCTTCTCGATCAGCCAGCTAATACCGGTTACGTCAAGAATGGCCTGATAGGGCGACAGCACATTGGCGACGACCGCGTATGTCGGCACGATGCGCACCTCCAGCGGCAGCATCAGTGTCACGAAGATCAGCCAGAAGATGAAGGTGCGCCCTGGATAGCGGAAATAGACGATCGAGAAGGCGGTGAGTGCCGAGATGATCACTTTGCCTGATGCCACGCCGGCTGCGACGATGAAGCTGTTCAGAAGTTTAGGGCCGAGATCCGCCGTCGTCCACGCCGTCTTGATGTTAACCCAGAAGTCGCTGCCCGGCAGCAGCGACATCGGGACGTCGTTGACGTCCTTGAGGTTGTGCGACGCAGCGATGGCCACGATCACGAACGGCGCGACACAAAAGACGAAGCCGACGAACAGGATCAAGTGCGTGAAGAAATTGAGGATCGGGGTGCGCTCGACCATCGCTATATCACCTGTAATGCACGCGCCGCTCGATGAAGCGGAACTGGAAGATGGTGAGCACGATGATGAGCAGCATCAGGATGATGCTCTGCGCGGCGGCGCCTGAAAAATCGAGGCCTTTGAAGCCGTCGGAATAGATCTTGTAGACCATCAGATTGGTGGCGTTCGCCGGTCCGCCCGACGTCATGATGTCGACAATGCCGAAGGAATCCTGGAAGCTTTCGGTGATGTTGATGACCAGCAGGAAGAAGATCGTCGGCGTGATCAGCGGGAACTGGATATCCCAGAACCGCCTGATGACACCGGAGCCGTCCATCGCCGCCGCCTCGATCAGCGAACGCGGGATGGCCTGGAACGCGGCCAGGAAGAAAATGAAGTTGTAGCCGACATATTTCCAGGAGAAGGCGACGATGATCGACGCCATGGCATCGGCACCATCGAGACCGGGGTCCCAGAAGCCGGGCCAGACCCGGTTGACGACGGCCATGAAGCCGGCTTCCGGCGCCAGGATGAAGCGGAACGCCAGCGCCAGCGCCGGTGCGGCGATGCCATAGGGCCAGATCAGCACCACGCGGTAAAGACGCGAGCCGGCGAGCTGCCGGTCGGTCAAGGCAGCGAGCACCAGCGCGATGAACATCGCAAGACCGGTGCTGATCCCGGCAAAGACCAGGCTGGCGGTGATCGAGTTCCAATAGTCGGCGTTGGACAGGATCGAGCGGAAATTGTCGAGCCCGACCCAGATATTGCCGCCGCCCCAGGGCTGCTGCAGCGTCAGCGACCAGTATACGGCCTGGCCGGCCGGCCAGTAGAAGAACGTGAAGATCAGCAGAAGTTGCGGCACCGCGAAAAGGATGCCGATTGTCCACCTGCTGAAGGTAACGCGTTTTTCCATCGGTCCGCCGGCGCCGCTTGACAGCTAGCTCTAAGCAAAGGTGAGATTAATAACGAAATGGCCGCCCGTCGACCCAGGCATGATCCCGAAACGGGAGGTCATGCCTGGAAGCGTCCGCGGGCGGCCATGAGTCTGTCGTGATCAGGGCAAGGTCTTGCCCGGATAGGTCTGCTGGAAGCGGTCGAGGATGGCGTCGCCATTCTTGACCAGCGTGTCGAGACCTTCCTGGACACTGACCTTGTTGGCGAAGATCGCTTGCATCTGCGTGCCGAACTCGGCGCGGATCTGGGTGAAGTTGCCCAATCGCACACCGCGGGTGATCTCGGTCGGCTCGGAGGCGGTCAGGCTGGCGATCGCGACTTCACGGCCTTTGTAGGGCGCCTTGTCGTAGAACCCCTGGCCCTTCATGTAATCGAAGCCCGACTTGGTCACCGGGATGTAGCCGGTGTTGGTCGACCAGAACAGCGCCGTCTTCGGATCGTGGATGAAGTTGAGGAACGCCGCCGCGCCCTTGTATTCCGCATCCGACTTGCCCGAGAGAACCCACAGCGAAGCGCCGCCGACGAGTGAATTCTTGCGCTCGGTGCCGGCATAGACCGGCAGTTCGGCGACATCCCAGTTCATACCTTCCTTCTGGGTCCTGCCGACGGTGCCGTGGTCGCCGACCGAGGTCAGGATGACCTGGCAGGTGCCGGAAGCGAAGGCCTGGACCATGTCCTGCCCAAGATCCTTGGACTTGATCTTGATCAGGCCGGCATCATACCACTTCTTGAGATCGGTGACGTATTGGACGAACTTGGTCTTGTTGACTTCGAGACGGGCGTCGAGGCCGTCATAGCCGTTGTTCTTGGTGGCGATCGGCTGGTTATGGATCGCCGAGAACTGCTCCATTAACTGCCAGCTTTCGTTGGCCGAGATATTGATCGCCATCGGGCATTCATAGCCGGCGTCCTTCATGGCCTGAAGGTCGGCGCCGACGTCTTCCCAAGTCTTCGGCGCTTCGGTCTTGCCGATCTTGGCGAAGGCGTCCTTGTTCCAGTACATCAGCGCGGTCGAGGAATTGAACGGGAAGGACAGCATCTCGCCCTTCGACGTTGCGTAGTAGCGCGCGATGCCGGGAAAATAGTCCGCGTAGTCGATCTTGTAGCCATTCTCTTCCATCAGCTTGTCGGCGGGCTTGTAGGCGCCCGACAGCATCATGGTGGCGGTGCCGACATCATAGACCTGGACGACGGTGGGCTGTTTGCCGGCGCGGAAGGCGGCGATGGTGTTCTGCAGCGTGGCGTCGTAATTGCCCTGGCTGGTGCAGACGACTTCATAGTCCTTCTGCGATTCGTTGAAGTTCTTGCACATCGTATCGACGACGCGGGCGAGGTCGCCCGAAAGGCCGAACCAGAAGTCGAACTTCACCGGCTCCGCGAAGGCAGGAACCGCCAGCGCGCTGCCGAGCGCGCCAGCGGCAAGGGCAGCGAGGCCCCGCTTGATGATGGTCATGATTTCTTCCCTCTTGAATGGCTGTTGACAAGGGTCTTGCGCAAATCCTTGCCCGCTCTCTTAGAGAAGGTATGTGACAGTTCTGTTGTGGCCTCTCGGGCCTGTGGACAGCCAGTCTTTCCTCCCCCTCGGCGTTGCCCCGGCATGAAAACGTCACACCGGCGCCCTAGGTAGCTAGGGCGGCTGTCGAGGACGTAAAGACCATCAAAGGCCGTCATGATTAACCGGCTAAAGGGATGATGAAAATGCTGGTGCGGAAGCTGACGCATGTACCCGTCGCCGATAGGCAGGCGATGCGCGACGGCCCCCGCGACAGCGCCACGCATTTGCGGCATGCCGCCGCCATTCCCGCCCTCGGCCAGATCGAGATCGGCGGCACTGCGTCGCGCGGGGACTCCGGCGATGCCTTGAAGGTGGTGGCCTGGAACGTCGAGCGGCTCCGTCATGTCGATGCCATCGCCGCAACGCTCGCCGGACAGGCTCCGGACGTCGTGCTGCTGTCCGAGGTCGACAACGGCATGGCGCGCTCCGGCAATGGCCATCCTCTTGGCGTCCTTGCGGAGCGGCTCGGGCATGCCTTCGCCTTCGGCGTCGAGTTCGTCGAGCTTGGCGGCGGCAACGAGGGCGAGCGTGCGGCAACCGGCGAGGTCGCCAATGCCGAAGGCTTTCATGGCAATGCCCTAACCAGCGCGTTTCCGCTGCTGCGCCCCTTCCTGGTGCGCCTCGACGCCGCCGGCGGCTGGTTCCGGCCCGAGCACGACCAGCCGCGCATCGGCGGGCGCATGGCGATCGGTGGCCAGGTGCGGATCGGCAACCGCAAGGTGACGGTCGTCTCGGTGCATCTGGAAAACCGCACCGATCCCGCCGGCAGGGCCATCCAGACGCGCCATCTCCTCGACGCTATCGACAAATATGATCCGGAAGCGCCGGTGCTGCTCGGCGGCGACTTCAACACACTGACCGCTAGCCATGAGGAACGCCATGACGACCCGCGAGCGTGGATGGCGCGGCTCGCGGCCGAACCCGGGCGCCTTATCCATGTCGAGCGTCACGAACCGCTGTTCGCGGTCCTTGCCGGGCGCGGCTATGATTGGCAGGCCGCCAACAATCTCGACCTGCCGACCCAGCGACGGGAGGCCGGGACGCCGGTCGGCCGCATCGACTGGTTCTTCACGCGCGGCCTCGAGGCCAGCGCCCCTGCCGTTCTCCCCGCGGTGCTGCCGGGCGGCGGCCCGAGCTCGGATCATGAAGCCCTGGCGGTGACCGTTCGCCTGAAATAGCTGGCTTCGGCCAGAATATCCCGTTGCCGCGGCGCGGCTACGCCAAAGAGGCACGCTGTGGTTGCAGGCGTCTTCATAGATCCTTCAACGGCCAAGCATTAATCACTCATATCTCCGGTTTTATTTCCAAGGGGTTGGGGGAAATAAGATGTTGACGGTCTATAATTGTATCGTGAACCAGCACGATCTGAGACTGGTCGCACTCGCCGCGCTGATCTGCGGCATTTCCTGCTTCTCCGCCGTCAACCTACTCCACCACATCAGCCGCTCGACCGACCGGAATCGTCTGGTCTGGCTGATGATCGCGGCGACCTCGACCGGCTTCGGTATCTGGGCAACGCATTTCATCGCCATGCTTGCCTTCACGCCGGGCATACCGAGCGCCTACGATCCGGAGCTCTCTGTGCTCTCGCTCGCTGCCTCGGTCGCACTGACGGCGGCCGGCATGTGGATCGCCACCTTGCGGGACGAGTTCGACCATCATCTCGTCGGCGGCGCTATCCTGGGCGGCGGCATTGCAGCCATGCATTACATCGGCATGGCGGCATTCGAGGTCCAGGGCCGGATAGAATGGAACCTGTTGCTTGTCGCCGCTTCCCTGCTCTCCGGCGTGGCGCTCGCGGCGCTGGCGCTGCGTACCGTTCTGCGCCGCCCCTCTCTGTCGGCAACATCCGTCGGCGCGCTGCTGCTGACGCTGGCGATCTGCATCTTGCATTTCATCGGCATGGGCGCGGTCTCGATCTTTCCCGATTCCTCGATCGTCATATCCGAATACACGATCGAGCCGACCTCGCAGGCTTTCGCGGCCGCTGCCGCCACGCTGGTGATCCTGGTGTTGTCGGCATCGGCGCTGTGGATCGATCTGCGCTTTCGCCGCCAGAAGCTCGAGGTCGACCGCATGCACGGCCTGGCCAACGCCGCCGTGGAAGGCCTGATCGTCTGCGACGGCAACCGCATCGTCAGCGCCAATGACAGCATGGGCAAGCTGACCGGCACGCTGGCCGCAATGCTGAACGGCACGGAGCTGGACGGCCTCTTCGACGAACACACCGTATCCGGCGCGGCCAGCCTGGAGGGCCAGCCGCGGGAGGCGGAGTTGAAAAGCCGCGACGGAACGCGAATTCCCGTCGAGCTGATCGCCCGCAGCATCGATTATTGCGGCAAGCCCCACAATGTCATTGCCGTCCGCGACATCCGCGAACGCAAAAAGGCGGAGCAGGAGATCCTTCGCCTCGCCCATTTCGACCCCTTGACGGGACTTGCCAATCGCCGCTCCTTTTCCGGCCGTCTCGACGCGGAAATCGCGTCCATGAACTGCATCGGGAACACCGGCGCAGGCGTCAAGGGCAGGCATCTTGCGCTCCTGCTGCTCGACCTCGACCGCTTCAAGGAGGTGAACGACCTTTATGGACACGGCGCCGGCGATGCGATGCTGCAGAGGGTGGCAAGCTGCGCTGCCGGCGTTCTGCGTCACGGGCAAATGCTGGCGCGCCTCGGCGGCGACGAATTCGCCATCATCGCCCCCAACCTGCCCGACCCGCAGGCGGCGGGCCGCATCGCGGGCGCAGTGCTCGCCGCCATGCGCGAGGAAAACCGGGCAGCCGTCGGCGGCGGTCTGGTCTCGGCCAGCATCGGCATAGCGATCTATCCACTCGATGCCGATGACCAGACCAGCCTGATCAGCCATGCCGACACGGCACTCTATCGCGCCAAGACCGAAGGCAGGGACACCTATCGCTATTTCGAGGCGTCGATGGGTGCCGAGGCCCGCGACAAGCGTGTGATGGAGCACGAATTGCGCCAGGCCGTGGCGCGTGGCGAATTCTATCTCGTCTATCAGCCGCAGAAGGAGATCAGCAGCGGCAGGATGGTTGGCTTCGAAGCCCTGATCCGCTGGCGCCATCCCGAGCGTGGCGAGGTCTCACCCGCCATATTCATCCCGGTGGCCGAGGACAGCGGCGCCATCGGGCAGATCGGCGACTGGGTGCTCGAGGCTGCCTGCGAGGAGGCCGTCCGCTGGGAAAACCCGCTCATGGTCGCCGTCAACGTCTCCGCCGTACAGCTCCACAATCCCAATTTCAGCCGCAAGGTCCATGAGACCTTGCTGAAGACAGGTCTTGCAGCGACAAGGCTGGAACTCGAGATCACCGAAACCGCACTGGTGAAGGACATGCCGCGCGCCCTGGCAACCCTGCGGCAGGTCAAGGCGCTTGGCGTGCGCGTGGCCATGGACGATTTCGGAACCGGCTATTCCTCCCTCTCCAACCTGCGCGCCTTCCCCTTCGATAAGATCAAGATCGATTCTTCCTTCATCAAGGCGGTGGACACCAACGGCCAGGTCGCGGCGATCGTGCGCGCCGTGCTGGGACTGGGGCGCGGCCTTGGCCTGCCGGTCCTGGCGGAGGGCGTCGAGACGCTTGGCGAGTTGAAGTTCCTGGACGCCGAGGCCTGTGAGATCGGCCAGGGCTATTATCTCGGCAAACCGGCGCCGATCGAGGCATTCGACGACCTGACCGGCCTCGGCAAGCGCGCGTCGCTGCGCGCCGACCGCCAGGGTGGCAGCCTCGTATTGCCTAGGCCAAACGTGCGGACAGCCTAAAGCGACCGCCCGAAGCCGCTCGGTTTGGCGTCACGATCCGAGTGCCGTCTCGACCAGCCGTTTGGCATCAGGACCGGACCACTCGGCCGGCCCGTTCATATGGGCGATCAGGCAGCCTTCGCGGTCGATCAGCATGGTGACGGGAAGGCCGAGCGCCAGGCCGCGCGTCTTGAGGTCGTTGAACAGCGCCATCGTCGAATCGCGATAGTAGCCGAGCGTCTCGACACCTGTGTCCTTGAGGAATTTCTTCGGCTTCACATCGTCGCCTGTATCGACATTGACGGCGACCACCTGAAAGGCATCGCTGCCTTTTTCCTTCTGCAGGGCATCGAGCGCCGGCATTTCGGCACGGCAAGGCGCGCACCATGTCGCCCACAGATTGAGCAGCACCGTCTTGCCGGCATGGTCGGCGATCGTCATCGGCTTGCCGTCCGGCCCGTTGAAGGCGAGGCGCTTCATGGATTGCGGCGGATCGGCCGGCAACAGTGCCGCAACCTCGCCGGTGGCAGCGGCGGCGATCTTCTTGGCGCGGTCGCTCTTGGCGGCGCAGGCGACGTCGTCCTTGCCGTCGTCGGCGGCCACTTGCGGTCCGGCGTTGTTGCCAGACCGGCTCTCGCTGACATATACCGCGACCGCGCCGGCCAGCACTCCCGCCACCAGGGCGGCGAGGATCAGGCGCGGGGCCGGGAAAAATCTGTTTCCGTCTGCCATTTTCTCAAAACTGCTCCGAAGCACGGGTTTTATAGCGATGAGCGACAAGAAGACCAGCAACCAGATGTGGGGCGGACGATTTGCCTCGGGTCCGGCCGCGATCATGGAAGCGATCAACGCGTCGATCTCGTTCGACCGCAAACTCTATGCGCAGGACATCAGAGGCTCGATCGCCCATAGCGAGATGCTGGCGCAAACGGGCATTATTTCGGCGGCCGATCAAGAAAAAATCGCTCACGGCCTGAACACGATCCTGAAAGAGATCGAGGCCGGCAGCTTCGAGTTTTCGACCCGGTTGGAAGACATCCACATGAACATCGAGGCTCGCCTCGCCGACCTCATCGGTCCGGCGGCTGGCCGGCTGCACACCGCCCGCTCGCGCAACGACCAGGTGGCAGTCGACCTGCGGCTCTGGGTCAAGGACGAGTGCTTTCGCGTCGCCGAAGCATTGAAGGGCCTGATTGGGGCGCTGCTGGAACGAGCCGAGGAACACGCGGCGACAGTGATGCCGGGCTTTACCCATATGCAGGCGGCGCAGCCGGTGACCTTCGGCCACCACTGCATGGCCTATGTCGAGATGTTCGGGCGCGATCTGTCGCGCGTGCGCGACGCCATCGAACGGATGGACGAGAGCCCGCTGGGTGCTGCCGCCCTGGCCGGCACCAGCTTCCCGATCGACCGCCACCAGACCGCCAGGGCGCTCGGCTTTCGCGAGCCGATGCGCAATTCGCTGGACAGCGTTTCGGACCGCGATTTCGCCCTGGAGTTCCTGGCGATGGCGGCGATCTGCGCCACGCATCTGTCGCGGCTCGCCGAGGAGATCATCATCTGGTCGACGCCGCAGTTCGGCTTCGTCAGGCTGTCGGACTCGTTTTCCACCGGCTCCTCGATCATGCCGCAGAAGAAGAACCCCGACGCCGCCGAACTGGTGCGCGGCAAGACGGGCCGCGTCAACGGCCATCTGGTCGGCCTGCTGACGGTAATGAAAGGCATGCCTTTGACCTATGGCAAGGACATGCAGGAAGACAAGGAATCGGTCTTCGATGCCGCTGAGACGCTCGACCTGATGCTGGCCGCGATGACCGGCATGGTCTCCGACATGACAGTCAACGCCGTGGCGATGAAGAAAGCCGCCGGTTCCGGGCACGCCACCGCCACCGACCTTGCCGACTGGCTGGTGCGCACGCTCGGCCTGCCGTTCCGCGAGGCGCATCACGTCACCGGCCGCGCGGTGGCACTGGCAGAGGAGAAGAAGGTCGGGCTGGAGAAGCTTTCGCTGGAGGATCTGCAGTCGATCAACCCCGGCATCACCTCGGATATTTTCTCCGTGCTGGCGGTGCAGAACTCGGTCAAGAGCCGCACCAGTTTGGGCGGCACGGCGCCGTCGGAGGTGAGGAAGCAGATCCGCGCCTGGAAAAAGCGCATCGCAAAGGCGTAATACCCGGATATTGCGACCAGCAATATGCCGACATTGCGGCCAGCAATATCCGGATATTGCGAACAACAATATCCGGGGTGCAATGCGCCGAGAACTCGGCTAAAAGCGGCGGCTGGCAAACGTTTCGGACGGATGGATCGATGACCGGAAGCAGGATTTTGGTAACGCTGACGCTTCTGGTGGCGGTCGCCGCGGTGACGGCCTGCGGCCGCAGGGCTGGTCTCGATACGCCCTACGAGGCGGCCGTGCAGGCTCGCAAGGATGCCGAGAAGGCCAAGCAGCCTGTGCCGCCGGAGCCGGAAAAACCGGTCAAGGACAAGAAGTTCTTCCTCGACCCGCTGATCTAGAGCCGATGAGAGCGGGTTTGGTTCCAAACCTGATCTCACTGTGCCCCAACTTTCCGGAAACACTCTCGTGAACCATTTCGACTACCGCGACGGCGTGCTGCATGCCGAGGACGTGGCGATACTAGATATCGCCGCACAGGTCGGCACGCCGTTCTATTGCTATTCGACGGCCACGCTGACCAGGCACTACCGCGTGTTCGCCCAGGCCTTTGCCGGGCTCGACGCGCTGGTCTGCTATGCCATGAAGGCGAATTCCAACCAGGCGGTGCTGCGGACGCTGGCCAGGCTCGGCGCCGGCGCCGACGTGGTGTCGGAAGGCGAGTTGCGACGGGCACTGGCCGCCGGCATCCCGGCCGGCAAGATCCTGTTCTCCGGCGTCGGCAAGACGGCGCGCGAAATTGATTTTGCGCTCACCGCCGGCATCCTTTGCTTCAACGTCGAATCCGAGCCGGAACTCGAACTCCTGTCCTCCCGCGCCGTGGCTCTCGGCAAGGTGGCGCCGATCTCGTTGCGCATCAATCCCGATGTCGACGCCAGGACCCACAAGAAGATCTCCACCGGCAAGGCGGAGAACAAGTTCGGCATTCCGTGGCAACGGGCGCGTCAGGTCTATGCCCGCGCTGCCGAATTGCCGGGCATCAAGGTTACCGGCATCGACACCCACATCGGCAGCCAGATCACCGAATTGCAGCCCTTCGACGACGCTTTCGCGCTGCTTGTCGATCTGGTCGGGGCACTTCGCGCCGACGGCCACGCCATCGAGCATATCGATGTCGGTGGCGGCCTCGGCATTCCCTACCGTGTCGACAACAACCCGCCTCCGCTGCCCGATGCCTATGCCCAGATCGTCAGGAAGCATGTCACCAAGCTTGGGCTGAAGGTGATGTTCGAACCGGGCCGGCTGATCGTCGGGAATGCCGGCATCCTCGTCTCGGAGGTGATCTTCGTGAAGGAAGGCGACGCCAAGAATTTTCTGGTCGTCGATGCCGCCATGAACGACCTGATCCGGCCGACGCTCTACGATGCCTTCCACGACATCAGGCCGGTCGTCCAGCCGCCGGCCGACACGCCACGCATGATGGTCGATGTGGTCGGGCCGGTCTGCGAGACCGGCGATTATATCGGCCTCGACCGCGACCTGCCCAGGCTGAAGGCCGGCGATCTGGTGGCGGTTTCCACGGCCGGCGCCTATGGCGCGGTGCAGGCCGGCACCTACAACACGCGTCTTCTGGTGCCTGAGGTGCTGGTCGACGGCGACCGTTTCCACGTCGTGCGTCCGCGCCTGACCTATGACGACCTGATCGGGCTGGATTCGGTGCCCGATTGGCTGGCATAGAAGCCGCACAACCGGTTGAGCTATAGCCGGTTCTGGATGAGCGCCCTTGTGTCGGCGATCCTGTCCTCGTCACGCCGATAAAACGTCCATTGCTTGATGCGCTTGGTGCGCAGCAGGCCGGCATGGGTAAGCACGCGCATATGCTCGGAGAGCGTCGCTTGCGTAATGCCGAGCTTCTCCGCGATCAGCAACGCGCAAACGCCGTCCTCGACAAGGTCGCCGTCTGCCTGGGCCGGGAAATGCGCGCGCGGATCCTTCAACCAGTCGAGGATTTGCAGCCTGCGCTCGTTGGCAATCGCCTTGAAGATATCAACCTCTTGCATTTAGCTATTTTGCCAAGTTACTAATTACAGTCAATCCCGAGGAGATCGCCATGCCGCAAGGTAATACCGTCACACGCGAACGCATTGCCGCGATGGAGCCGCGCATTCGCCCTTATATCAGGCGCACGCCGGTGCTGTGCGTCGACATGGCCGACTTCGACCGGCCGCCGCTGGCGGTCGACCTCAAGCTCGAATGCCTGCAGCATTCCGGCTCGTTCAAGGCGCGCGGCGCCTTCACCAATCTCTTGGAGCGGCGGGTTACCGAGGCCGGCGTCGTCGCCGCGTCGGGCGGCAATCATGGCGCCGCCGTCGCCTACGCAGCCATGCGGCTTGGGCACAAGGCGACCATCTTCGTTCCCGAAGTCAGCCCACAGGCCAAGCTGGAGCGTATCCGCAGCTATGGCGCCGAACTGGTCGTCGGCGGCGCCCGTTATGCCGAAGCGCTGGCCGCCAGCGAACGTTTCGCCGAGGAAACCGGCGCTCTGCAGATCCACGCCTTCAATCAGGAGGAGACGCTGGTCGGCCAGGGCACGCTCGGGCTGGAGATCGAGAGCGACCTGCCCGAGATCGACACGCTGCTGGTCGCGGTCGGCGGCGGCGGCCTGATTGGCGGCATCGCCGCCTGGTATGCAGGCCGCATCCGCATCGTCGCCGTCGAACCGGAAGGCGCGCCGACGCTTCACCGCGCCTTCGAGGCGGGTCACCCCGTCGACGCGCCGGCGGAAGGCATCGCCGCCGATTCGCTGGCGCCAAAGCGCGTCGGCGAAATGATGTTCCCGATCGCCGAAGCCTTCGTCGAACGCTCCATCCTGGTCAGCGACGACGACATCATCGCCGCGCAGAAAGCGCTGTGGAACCGCGTTCGCATCATCTCCGAGCCGGGAGGTGCCGCCGCTTTCGCCGCGATGCTGTCAGGCCGCTACGTGCCGGCGTCGGGAGAACGCGTCGCCGTGCTGGTCTGTGGTGCCAACGCGAACCCCGCCAATTTTTGATTGCAACCATTTCGGCCGGCTTCACGTTTTTTCAAACTGCCTCGCCTTTGCCGTGTTTGCTGGTATTCTTGGAGTCGTGAGGCTTGGGCTATTTTGCCCGTCCCATGGAAGGGCCGATGACGCGACGACCCACCTTCAGCAACGACCGCGGCCTGGCCGGGCGCCTCGCCTTGAGCCGGCTGGCGACACGGGTCTCGATGATGGTCGAGCGTGGCTGGCCGCTGCTGCTCCCGCTCGTCATCGTCGCCACCCTGTTCCTCAGCGCCTCCTGGTTCGGCATTTTCTCCCGGCTGCCGGATATGATGCGCATCGGCCTTGTCGCCGCATTCGGAGTCGCCGGGCTCGCCGCCCTCTATCCGCTGCGCTTCTTCCGCGTGCCAGGTGCTGCCGAGGTCGATCGCCGTATCGAGGCAGCCAACAGCCTGCTGCACAGCCCCGTACTGACGCAGGCCGACCGGCCAAGCGGGCGGGAAAGCAGCTTCTCCGAGGCGCTCTGGCGCGAGCATCAGAAGCGCATGGCCGCAAAGCTCGACAGCCTCGGCGCCGATTTGCCGCGCACGCGCGTGCCGGAGCGCGATCCCTGGGGGCTGCGCGCCGTGGCGGCACTTCTGCTCGTCACCGCCTTTGCCTTCTCCTTCGGGCCGACGGGCGGCCGGCTAAGCGATGGGTTCATGGCCCATGGCACATACGACATCGTGCCGCCGCGCATCGACGCATGGGTGACGCCGCCGGCCTATACCGGCAAGCCGCCGATTTTCCTGACCGCCGACGCCAACCAGGCGATGCCGACGTTTCATGTCCCCGAAGGTAGCGAGGTCTCCTTGCGCGTCACCGGAGGCTCGGGCGAGGAAACGCTCGACTATGCCGACAAGGACGGCAACGCCCGCGCCATCGACCCGGCCAGCCAGCAGGCTGCCTCGGCCAAGCCGGCAGCGGATCCAGCGCCATCCTCCTCGCCTTCGAAGATACGCCAGTTCATCGGCAAGCTGACCGGCGACGGCACGCTGACACTGAAGTCGGGTGAGGATCAGCTCGGCCGCTGGGCCTTCGCCGTCGTGCCCGACAAGCCGCCGCAGATCCGCTTCGTCGGCGAGCCCAAACGCGCCGCCAACGGCGCCTTCGAGCTCAACTACCAGATCGACGACGACTACGGTGCCGCCAACGCCAAGGCGGTGTTCACGCTGGCCGACCCGCAGGCGCCGGGTGCACGCCCGCTCTACGGCCCACCCGAGATGCCGCTGACGCTGCCGCGCCGCGGCGGCAAGTCGAATGCGGCCAAGACCTCGAAGGACCTGACAGAGCACGTCTGGGCCGGCAGCGGCATCAAGCTGACGCTCGTCGCCACCGACGACGCCGGGCACACCGCGTCGAGCGAGACCAAGACGCTGGTGATGCCCGAACGGCCATTCGCCAACCCGCTGGCCCGGGCGGTGATCGAACAGCGCCGCCTGCTGGCGCTCGACGCCAATGCCAAGCCGCGCGTGCTCGACCTGATGGACGCCATCACGCTGCGGCCGGAAGACACGTTCGACAACATGTCCCACTACCTCGCCATCATGAGCGCGCGCAGCCGGCTGAAGCTGGCCGAAAGCGACGATCAGCTGCGCAGCGAGGTCGCCTATCTCTGGGAAATCGCGCTCGGCATCGAGGAGGGCAACCTCTCTGCCGCCGAAAAGCGGCTGCGCCAGGCGCAGCAGGCGTTGCAGGATGCCATCAAGAACGGCGCCAGCGACCAGGAAATCGAAAAGGCGATGAAGGAACTGCGCGAGGCGATGAACCAGTTCCTGCAGGAATTCGCCGAACGCGCCAAGCAGAACCCGAACGCGCCGCAGATGCAGCAGAATGGCCAGGAACTGCGCCAGAGCGACATCGACCGCATGATGGACCAGATCGAGAACCTGGCGAAGTCGGGCGATCGCGACAAGGCGCAGCAATTGCTGTCGCAGCTGCAGGACATGATGAACAACCTCCAGGCCGGCCGTCAGCAGCAGGGCGGCCAGCAGGACAGCGAGATGCGCCAGCAGATGGACAAGCTCGGCGAAATCCTGCGGCGTCAGCAGGAGATGATGAACGACACCTTCCGCATGGATCAGATGCAGCGCGGCGAGCGCCAGCGCGGACAGAACCGCGACGAGCAGCTTGGCCAGGGCGGCGGCGAGGACCAGGACAAGCCGGGCGTCGGCCAGGATCGCGATCCGCTCGCCAGGCAGAAGCCGATGACGCCACAGGAATTCGCCGATGCGCTGAAGCAGTTGCAGGAAGGCCAGGGCCAGCTGAAAAGCGATCTCGACAAGCTGAAGAAGGGCCTCGAAGGCATGGGCATGGAGCCCAATGAAGGATTTGGCGAGGCCGGCAAGTCCATGGGTAGCGCCGAGCAGGCGCTCGGCGAAGGCCAGGGCGACGAAGCCGTCGGCCACCAGGGCCGGGCGCTGGAGGCGCTGCGCAAGGGCGCCAAGGACATGATGAAACAGATGCAGGCCATGCAGGGCGACCAGGGCGGCAGCGAGCAAGGCGGACGCCAGCAGAATGCCGACCGCGACCCGCTCGGCCGGCCACGCGCCAGCAAGGGGCCGGATTTCGGCGATTCGGTGAAAGTGCCCGACGAGATCGATGTCCAGCGCGCGCGCCAGATCCTCGAAGCGATCCGCAAGCGGCTCGGCAATGCACTCAGTCCCGATGTCGAGCGCAGCTATCTCGAACGGCTGCTGGAGCTGAAATAGGACGGCCGGAGCAACCGGCTGCTTTTATGCAACGGCAGGCTGGGCTTGCCTGTTGACGAACGCTTCGCGGATCGCCTCTTGCATGCCGTCGATCGCCTCGCCCGACGCGTTCGGGTTGCGATGCATCACCACATTGGAGGAATCGATGTCGCCGAACCCGTCGGCCGACGTCAGCTCACGGCAGCCGTCCGGAATGTTGCTGCGCGAAATCGGCGCGATCGCCAGCCCCGAGGTGACGGCAAGCTTCAGGCCGCCATTGGTGTCACTGGTATAGGCGACGCGATAGGCAAGGCCACGCTGCTCCAGCGATTTGATGGCGAAATCCTTGCACCAGCCGGCCCGGTTGTAGAGCGCGATCGGCACCGGACGCTCCTCATGCATGTGATGCAGGGTCGATGTCACCCACACGGTCGGATCGTGCATCAGCACTTCGCCGCCGGAAGCATCCTGCCATTCGAACACCACGCATAGATCGAGTTCGCCGGCGGCGAGCGACGCCATCTGCGCCCAGGAATGGGCATAGCGCACGGTGACCTCGACCTGTGCGTGGCGCTTCGAAAACGCGCCGAGCGCCCGCGACAGGATAGCGTGGCCATACTCCTCCGGAATGCCGATGCGCACCGGCCCGCCGAGCGGCGCGGCCGCCATCGACGCTGCCGTTTCGTCGAGCAGCGAGACGATGCGGCGGGCATTCACGATGAGTTCGCCGCCGCGCCGCGTCAGTGCGACGCCGCGTGAACCGCGCTCGAACAGGCTGTCGCCGACCAGTCTTTCGAGCTTCTTCATCTGCATCGACACGGCCGACTGGGTGCGGCCGGCCAGTTCCGCCGCCTTGGTGAAATTGCCGGCATCGGCAATGGCCACGAAGGTGCGCAGGAGATCGCTGTCGAGGGTCGGCCGCATGGAATCCGCCATAAGAAAATTTGATTGCTGGTATCATTCCAATTCGTTTGCAACATGTCAAACGTCGGACGATAGTCGCCTCACCCATTGGATATGCGGCTGCCGAATCGGCCGCGGACCAATCGAGAGTCCTCACTCGTGCCCGCTGCCCGAAACGGTGGCGGGTTCTTTTTGATCTGCAGGCGGGGGCCTCCGGTCATACGCGCGGGAGCCTGAACGCGGATGCAAAATAGGATGGTGCGCGGCATCCTGAGCCTGTGCCTCGGTGTGCTGGTCTTCTCGCTGCAGGATCCGCTGGTCAAGGCCGTGTCGAGCGGCTACCCGGTGACCGAGGTGATGGCGATCCGTTCGATCGTCGCCTTGCCGATCCTGATCCTTCTTGTCCACGCCGATGTCGGCCTGCCGGCAATCCTGTCGCGACGGTTCGGCCTGCTGACGATACGCGCCTTCATCCAGTTCACCTCCTACACGATGTACTATCTGGCCATCGCCGCCCTGCCGCTGGCCGATGCCGTGGCGCTCTACTTCATGGCGCCGCTGTTCATCATGGCGCTGGCCGGGCCGTATCTTGGCGAGCGCGTCTCCTGGCGCACGCTGGCGACCGTGCTGATCGGGCTGCTTGGCGTCGTCGTGATGGTGCGTCCGGGCGCCGGCCTGTTCGACTGGGCGGCACTGCTGTCGCTGGGCTCGGCGGCGCTGTACGGCTTCTCGCAGTTGATGGCCCGCAAGATCGGCGATACCGAATCGTCCACCGTCATGGCTTTCTATCAGAACGGCGCCTACCTCATCGGTGCTGCCATGGTCGCCGGCAGTTTTCATCTTGCCGGCATCACCCACGCCGTCCATCCGAGCCTGGAGTTCCTGGTGCGGCCGTGGATATGGCCGACGCTGCCGGATTTCCTCAAGATGGCAGCCTGCGGTTTCGTCGCTTCGGCCGGCATGATCCTGTTGTCGCAGGGCTACCGGCTGGCGCCGGCCAACCGCGTCGCCACCTTCGAATACACCGGCATCCTGTGGTCGCCGCTGTGGGGTTTTCTGTTCTTCGCCGAAGTGCCGCGGTCGACGACCGTCATCGGTGCGGCCCTGATCATTGGCGCGGGCCTGCTGGCGCTCAACAGCGGATTGCGCAAGGGCCCGGCAACGGTGTTGGCTGCCACCGATCCAGCCTGATCAGGCGAAGCAGATCAGCGCCCGTTCGACCCGCGAGCGGATTTCAGCCAGCGTGAAGGGCTTTTGCACGACATCGAGGATGATGCCGTTCAACTCCTCGGCGCGCTCGCGCTGGTCGGCATAACCGGTCATCAGCAGGATCTTCATCGCCGGGAAAAGCGCGGCCGCCGCGATCGCCATCTCGATGCCGTCCATCTCCGGCATGCGGATGTCGGAGACCACGAGGTCGTAGCCGCCATTCGCGGCGCGGATCAGCGAAAGCCCTTGCGCGCCATCGGCGGCGATATCGATTGTGTGGCCGGCGCGTTCGAGCGCGCGGGCGGCGAGGGTGCGGACGGATTCATCGTCCTCGACGATCAGAAGCTTTGCCATGGCCGGCATATTTGGCGGCCAAACGTTGACTTTTCCTGAAAGCCCCGGCTGGCCGGCGGGCTAATTTTCTTGGACGCCGTTAAGGCCTTTTTCAGAATCGCCAGGACGAGGCAAAGGCTTTACGCGTCGCCTTTCACAACACCCACGAACGGCAATTCGCGGAAAGCATGTGCAACGTCCATGCCATAGCCGACGACGAAATAATCCGGGCAGTCGAAGCCGACATAGTCGGCGTTGAGCGCGGTCTGGCGGCGCATGCGCTTGTCGAGCAGCACGGCGATGGAACAGCTTTTCGCGCCACGCGACAGCATCAGGTCACGGGTGAAGCTCAGCGTCTTGCCCGATTCGAGGATGTCGTCGATCAACAGCACGTCGCGGCCGGTGACCTCATTGTCGATGTCGCGCAGCACCCTTACCTCGCCGCTGCTGGTGCCGGCGCCATAGCTGGAGATAAAGATGAACTCGACCTCGGGCGACAGGCCGACGTCGTGCATGGCGCGGATCAGATCGGCGGCGAAGATGAACGAGCCCTTCAGCACCGAGATCACCAGGAGATCGTGATAGTCGTGCTCGGCGATCTCCTTGGCCAGCTCAAGATTGCGCCGCGCAATCGCCGACGCCGAAAATAGGACCTCGATGTCCTTGTCGCGTACGATGGGCATTGCTCGTCTTCCTCGGTGATCGCCTACTGCGCAAAAGTGACCAAAACGGTCCTTACGCCGTTCTTAGGCACGTCGAGCCGGCTGGCAAAGCCAAATCTTTCTCCCGACGCCAGCGAATGGCCGGATGTCCCCAACGTATAGCGGGTTGTGCGCCCGTCATTGCCGGTCACCCGGATCTCGAGCGGCGGCAGCTGTGCCGGCTTCGCGCCGTCATTGGCGGCCTCCCCATCGACGAACAGTACGGGATTGGGTCCGGAGGCGTCGACGCGAGAGGTGACGCCCGAAATCGTCAGCGCCGATGTTTGCCCACCGGAGAGAAACGGCGCATGGCGCACCAACGCGTGCCCGCCGGAGACCCAGAAGGCGGCAAGGGCAGCGGCGATGCCGGCGATCCAGAAGATCGGCCCGCCGCGCGAGGCCGGCGGCCGCTCCGCCGGCGCCTCGGGCTTGCGCAGCATGTCCATGCCCTCGATGGGCGGCGTGACGATCGCACGCGGCGGCGGTGAAACGTTTTCGACCGGGGGCTGCGACATCACCACATAGTCGGCATCGACGATGTCGGCCGCAGGACCGCGCATGAACCGGTCCGCCGCGGCAATTGCCGGAGCATCGGTCATGATTTCGCCGGAAACCGGGCGCGCGGTTCGTTCGTCAGCCATCATGGCCCCAGCATTGCAGCACGTGTTCGCTTTTCGTTTCTTTTACGTAAACAAAAATGGTTAACGCTTCCCCACCGGAGCCCTTGTGACGAGCCGAAAGAACCCAGGAATTAACCGCCGGTTAACCATGCCGGCCGATGGTCTTTTCGCAGAACAGGCAGGTTCTGCGCTGCCCGGAAATTCAGGTCGTCGAAATTGATTCGCTTCGAAAATGTCGGCCTCCGCTATGGCATGGGTCCGGAAATCCTCCGCGACATTTCCCTGCATATACCGGAGCGCTCGTTCCAGTTCCTGAGCGGGCCGTCGGGCGCCGGGAAGACGACCTTGCTGCGCCTTCTGTTCATGTCGCTGAAGCCGACGCGCGGGTTGATCACCATCTTCGGCAAGGACCGCTCGCGCATCTCGCGCACCGAACTGCCGCATTTGCGGCGCCGTATCGGCGTGGTTTTCCAGGATTTTCGCCTGCTCGACCACATGACCACCTACGAGAACGTCGCGCTGCCGCTGCGCGTGCGCGGGCGCGAGGAAGCAAGCTACCGTACTGATGTCACCGAGCTGTTGAAATGGGTGGGGCTGGGCGAGCGCATGCATGTGCTGCCGCCGGTCCTGTCGGGCGGCGAGAAGCAGCGCGCCGCGATTGCGCGCGCTCTGATCGAACAGCCGGAGATCCTGCTCGCCGACGAGCCGACCGGCAATGTCGATCCGCCGCTGGCGCGGCGGCTGCTGCGGCTGTTCATCGAACTCAATCGTCTCGGCACCGCCGTGGTGATCGCGACCCACGATCTCGGCCTGATGGAACAGGTCGACGCACGCCGCATGATCCTGGCCGGTGGAAGGCTGGACATCTATGACTGATTTGTCCGTCGAACATCTCCACGAGCACGAGCAGGAAGCCGACACGGCCGAGGCAAGACCACGCGCCCAGCGCAAGATGGCGCCGATCGTGCCGGCGCAGAACATCGCCGGCCGCGCCCTGGTGCTGGTCATCGCCATCATGACCTTCCTGTCCTGCCTGACCTTCGGCGCGGTGACGCTGGTGCGTGATACGGCCTCGGTCTGGGAGAACCAGATCTCGCGTGAGGCGACGATCCAGGTCAAGCCGGCCGACGGCCTCGACATGGAGGCAGCGCTCACCCAGGCCTCGCAGATCGCCGGCGAGTTCCCCGGCGTGAAGTCGACGCGGATCATCGACCGCGAGGCGACCGCCAGGCTGCTGGAACCGTGGCTTGGTTCGGGCCTCAACATCGACGACCTTCCGGTACCGCGCCTGATCATCGTCACCATCGACGAGAACAGTCCGCCCGATTTCGCCGCCATGCGCGCCGCGATCACGCCGAAGCTGCCGAGCGCCTCGCTCGACGATCACCGCACCTGGGTCGACCGGCTGGTGGCCATGGCCCGCACCACGGTGACGATCGGCATCGCCGTCTTGGCGCTGATGCTGTCGGCGACGGTGCTGACGGTCGTGTTCGCGACCCGCGGCGCCATGGCCGGCAACGGTCACATCATCGAGGTGCTGCATTTCGTCGGCGCCGAGGCGGCCTTCATCGCGCGCGAGTTCCGTCGGCATTTCCTGGTCACCGGCATGAAGGGCGCGGCCGCCGGCGGGGCGGCCGCGGTGCTCGTCTTCATCGTCTTTTCCTGGTGGTCGTCGCGCAACATGGCGACGCCGCAGGCCGACCAGGCCACTGCCCTGTTCGGCAATTTCGCCATTGGCTCGGCCGGCTATTTCGGCGTCGTGCTGATGGTGCTGGTGATCGGCGCACTGACAGCGGCAACCTCCCATGCCACCGTTGTCGCCTATCTCAGCGACATCGACGTCCGCCAACCCGACGCATGAAAAGGGAGCGTGTCTTTGGTTCGAGGGCGCGGGTGGAAACGAGGCGGATCACGGATGGAGAAACCGCGTAACGCAAAGTGCGTCTTTTACCTACCAAAGGCCGCATTTCGGGATTAACGATATGGCCATGGACGTGCGGGATTCGACCGGGACGGCTGGGCAGATGCCAGTGGTGGTTGCTCGTTCGCGCGACCACGGCAAGGTTAGCCGTTTAAAGACGGCAATTCGGATCTCCGCGCTCTCCCTCCTCGTCCTCGCAACCTTGTTTGCCGGCGGCTTCGGCTGGTTCGCCAACAAGGTCAGCCATCTGACCACGCCTGCCAATCCGACCAAGGCCGATGCCATCATCGTTCTGACCGGTGGCCAGTCGCGCCTCGACGCGGCGATGGAATTGCTGGCATCCGGCAAGGGCGAGCGGCTTCTGATCAGCGGTGTGCACCCTTCCGCCAGCCGCCGCCAGCTCCAGGCCGCGACCGGCGGCGACAAGAAGCTGTTTTCCTGCTGCGTCGACATCGACCGCGCCGCGCTCGATACGATCGGCAACGCCGAGCAAAGCGCCAAATGGGTGACGAACCATGCCTATGGCACGGTGATCCTGGTCACCAACAACTATCACATGCCGCGCAGCCTGCTGGAAATGGGCCGGCTGCTGCATGGCGCAAGGCTCGAGCCCTATCCGGTGGTCAATTCCAATCTCGACAATGGCGGCTGGCTGACCAAGCCGCGGGCGTTGCGGGTGCTGTTTACCGAATACACCAAATATCTGCTGGCGCTGGCGCGCGGCATCGTGCCGGTGAAGCCGACCCCAGACGGCATAGCGCTGGCCGAAACCGCGGCTGGCGGCTGAACCGGTATCAGCCCTCGGCGGCAGCCCCTGAAATTTCCTTGAGACGCGCGATCTCCTGTTCGAGCTGTTGAATGCGCCGGTCCCGCTCTCCAAGTGCTGCCGCGACATCGGCCGCCTCGAAGCGCTGCGGAATGTGCTGCGGGCAATTGGCGTCCCAGGCCGAAACGGTGAACAGGATGACTTGCTCGGGCCGCGCCTTGTAATCGTGCGGCATCAGCCTCGCCATCAGCTCGGCATCGTTTTCCACGACGCGCGCCGTGCCCCAGATCTTGATGCGCTGGCGCAACATATAGTCGATCAGGAACAGGAAGGCCCTCGGATTGTCGGCAAGATTGCCCTGGGTGATGAATTGCCTGTTGCCGGAGAAATCCGCGAAGCCGATCGTCTTTTCGTCCAGCACCTTGAGAAAGCCGGCAGGCCCACCCCGGTGCTGGATATAGGGCTGGCCCTCGCCATTGGCCGTCGACAGGAAGACGCTGGTCTGCATCGATAGGAAAGCGGCAAGGTCGGGCGTGATGACGCCCTGCCAGCCGCCACGCTCCTCGACCCGCGCATAGGACTGGCGCGAGCCCTTGCGGGCCTGGATCGCCTTGACGGTCGGCGTGAAGGCGACATCGCTGGTGAAAGCATGTGCGTTCATCGAAACCTCCTTGATGTCTCCGGTCCAAACACTTGAGAGATGGTGCTAAAGCCCGAGCTCCGACAATGTCGGGTGGTCGTCCGGACGGCGGCCGAGCGGCCAATGGTATTTGCGGTCGGCCTCGCCGATCGGCAGGTCGTTGATGCTGGCGATGCGCAGGCGCATCAGCCCATGTTCGTCGAACTCCCAATTCTCGTTGCCGTAGCTGCGGAACCACGAACCTGAGTCATCGTGCCATTCATAGGCGAAGCGCACGGCGATGCGGTTGCCGTGGAAGGCCCAAACCTCCTTGATCAGCCGGTAGTCGAGTTCGCGGCTCCATTTGCGGGTCAGGAAAGCCTGGATGGCATCGCGGCCCTGCAGGAATTCGGCGCGGTTGCGCCAGCGGCTGTCGGTCGTATAGGCGAGCGCGACCCGTGCCGGATCGCGGGAGTTCCACGCATCCTCGGCCAAGCGCGCCTTCTGCGCTGCGGTCTCGGCGTTGAAGGGCGGAAGCGGCGGGCGGCTTTCAGACATGGGATTCCTCTGCGTCATGAAGAATGGGGACCCGGCTGACACCGCCGGCCCTGCCCTCATTCAGGCAGCATCGCGGGCGGAAACAACCGGAAAATCGATCGCGGTGCGGGCAACTTCGTTGATATAGTTGGTCCAGACGTTCAGGGCGACATGCTGAACAATCTCGATGATCTGCCCATCATCGTAGCCCGCCAGCCTTACAGCGGCGAGGTCTTCATCGCCGACATGTCCGCGGCTTTGCGCAACCTTGGCGGCAAAACGCACCGCCGCGGCCGCCTTGGGATCCGTGGAACCGCCATGGCGGTTGGCGATCATCTCGGCGTCGTCGAGCTTGGCGAGATTCTTGCCGAGATAGCTGTGCGCGGACAGACAATAACTGCAGCCATTGATCTCGGCGACCGCCAGCGCGATGCGCTCACGCGTCGGCGCCGGCAGCCGGCCCTTGGCCAGCGCACCCGACATGCCGAGATAACCTTCAAGCGCGGCTGGACTGTTGGCGACCATCCGAAACAGGTTCGGCACGACACCGAGCTGTTTTTCCACCGCCTGCAGCATGGGCTGCGCGGCTGCGGGAGCGGTGGCGATGGACGAAGGCGTGGCGATGCGGGGCATGGGAATTCCTCTGGATTTGCCCCTCCTATATGCATCCTTCCATCTTGCGGATGTAGATGCCATAACTGCAATTCATCCTTCCAATTTCTGGAAAAACTATGGATCGCCTCGAAGCCATGTCCCTTTTCGTCGCGGCGGCGGAGTCCGGCAGCCTTTCCGCTGCCGCGCGTCGTCTGGGCACTCCTCTAGCGACTGTCAGCCGCAAGGTCTCCGAGCTGGAACGGCATCTCAAGACACGCTTGTTGAACCGGTCGACACGGCGGCTGACGCTGACCGACGCGGGCCATGCCTATCTTGCCGCCTGCCGTCGTATCCTGGAGGACGTCGGAGACGCCGAGCGTACCGCCGGCGGCGAGTACAGCGCACCGACAGGTGGGCTGATCATCACCGCGCCGATCGTTTTCGGCCGCCTCCATGTCCTGCCGGTCGTCACCGCGTTCCTCGCCGCTTACCCGCAGGTGGATATCCGCCTGACGCTCGGCGACAGAATAGCCCAATTGGCCGAGGACCATATCGACCTCGCCATCCGCATCGGCCGGCTGCCGGACTCGCGCATGGTCGCGACCAGGGTCGGTTCGATCCGGCATGTCGTCTGCGCAAGTCCGGCGTATCTGGCCGAGCACGGGGCGCCGAAAACCCCGAAAGACCTTGAAACGCATAGCTGCATCACCTTCGAGGGCCTAGGCTCACTCGCCACATGGACCTTTGCGGTGGACAAGTCTGATGTTCCTGTCCCTGTCCGTTCCAGGCTCCGCGTCAACACCGCCGAGGCGGCGATCGATGCGGCGACCGCGGGGGTCGGGATGACGCGTGTGCTCTCCTACCAGATCGTCGCCGCTGTACGCTCAGGGGCACTGCAGCCCGTACTCGAGGATTTCGAACCTGAGCCGTGGCCGGTAAACCTGGTGCACGCCGGCCAGGGCCGGCTGCCGGTGAAACTGCGCGCCTTCCTGGACTTTGCCGGCCCGCGCCTCAGGGAACGTCTGGCGCAGGCGACCTGGTAGGATGAGCCGTATCGTACCGTTTCCTTTTTGCGCCTGCTTGGTGTAACCAACGCACACTTCCTCACCGGACCTCCCCCATGCTCTATGTCAGATCGCTGGCGTTCAACTTCGTCTTCTACGTCAATCTGATCGTCCAGATGATCCTCTGGACCCCCTACTATTTCCTGTCGCCGCGTCACCGCGCCTGGTTCGTGCCGAAATTCTGGTCGCGCACCTGCATGTGGCTCTACGACAAGATCGCCGGAACGAAGAACGACATCACCGGGCTGGAAAACCTGCCCGAGGGTTCCTTTATCCTGGCACCCAAGCACCAGTCGTTCTGGGACGCGATCGCCTTCTTCCCATTCCTCCAGGATCCACTCTACATTCTCAAGCGCGAGCTGACCTGGATCCCTTTCTTCGGCTGGTACATCCTGAAGATGCGCATGATCCCGGTCGATCGCGGCAGCCGCTCCAAGGCCCTGAAGGCGGTGGTCGCGGCGACCAGGGAGGAACTGGCGCGCAACCCGCGCCAGCTGATCATCTATCCCGAAGGCACGCGCCGCGCGCCGGGCGACGAGCCGGCCTACAAATACGGCATCGTCGAAATCTATGCGCAGCTTGGCGTTCCGGTGGTACCGGTTGCCCATGTCGCTGGCCTCTATTGGCCGCGCCGCAAGTTCCTGCGCTATCCCGGCACCATCAAGGCGCGCTTCCTGCCGCCGATCCCGCCTGGCCTGGGCAAGGACGAATTCATGGCGCGGCTGATCGGCGACACGGAAGCCGCCTGCGACCAGCTCCTCATCGAAGCGTCCCAAGCGCCGAATCCGCCGGCCTTGCCGCCGACAGCGGTGAAGCGGCTGCGGGAGCTCGGCGCGAAATCCTGAGCTTTGCTGCCAGGCAATCAGCCGAACACAGCCAGCACCGTGGTCAGCACCAGCGTCGCGGCGAAGACCAGATTGATGACCCGGGATGCCACCGGCCGGCGCAGAAAGCGCGCGAATGCCGCGCCCGCGAGCAGCCACACGGCATGGATGACAATGATCATCGCCGCCAGGACCGTCAGCTTCAACGATAGGCCAAGCTCAGCGGCGCCTTGCTTTGGAGCGGCGCCGGCAAACACGGCGGCGATCGCCACATAGGCTTTTGGATTGGCTATCGCCAGGAGAAACCCGGCCAGCCATGTCGGGCGCGACGTCTCGGCGGCATGGGCCGCCAGCGGCGGGGCGGTGGCGATCCTGAACGCGAGATAGAGGATATAGGCGGCGGACGCGACCGCCAGCACCGGCGCCAACCTTGGCATCGAGGTCAGCGCCGCCATCACCCCGGTCGCCACGACCAGCAGCACGGCGACGGTGCCAAGCACGATCCCGCAGGTGTAGCGCAGCGAGTGGCGCAGGCCGAAGGCGGCACCGACGGCGGTGACGCTTATCGTCGCCGGCCCCGGACTGCCCATGACGACAGTGGCGGCAAGCACCAGCGCGAGCAGCTGAGGCCAAAGCTCCGGCTGCGAAACAAGTGGTCCGGCCATCCGATCCTCTATCCTGCCCCGTGCGAAGGACGGTATGGCAGGCGATGCGGATCGTCTTGGACGTTCGTGCGCCGGTGGTTGCCGGAAGCTTCAGCCGCTCGCTTTGTCGAGTTCGGCCATGTCGTCCGCCGTCAGTTTCAGCGATACTGCCCTGATCAGGCTATCCATCTGGTCAGGCTTGGTCGCACTGGCGATCGGTGCGGTGATACCGGGCCGCGCGATCACCCAGGCAAGCGCCACTTCCGCCTGCTTGGCGGAATGCCTTGATGACACCGCGTCGAGTGCCGCAAGGATGCGCATGCCTCGCGCATTCAAATAGCTGCCGACATCCTCGCCGCGCTCGCTTTGGCCAAGATCTGCCTCACTGCGGTATTTGCCGCTCAGGAAACCCTTGGCCAGGCTGAAATAGGTGATGACGCCGATATCCTCGGCCACGCAGAGATCGTGCAGCGGGCCGTCGAAGGACGAGCGGTCGTAGAGATTGTATTCCGGCTGCAGCACTTCGTAGCGCGGCAGGCTGCGCAGGCTCGCCACGTCGAGAGCGGCGCGCAACTGGCCGGCGTCGAGGTTCGAGCAGCCGACATGCCGGACCTTGCCCTTGGCGAGCAGCTTTTCGTAGGCGCCTAGCGTTTCCTCATAGGGCGTGGCCGGATCTGGCCAGTGCGACAGATAGAGGTCGATGACTTCGGTCTGCAGTCGCTTCAGCGACGCATCGACGGCCTTCTCGATATAGGCGGCGGAAAGGTCCTTGTGGCCCTGCCCCATGTCAGAGCCGACCTTGGTTACCACGACGACCTTGTCGCGATTGCCGCGGTCTTTCATCCATTTGCCGATGATGGTTTCCGATTCGCCGCCCTTGTGACCGGGCACCCAGCGCGAATAGGCGTCCGCCGTATCGACCGCGTTCAGGCCAGCGCCGACGAAGCGGTCGAGCAGGTCGAACGAAGTCTTCTCGTCCGCGGTCCAGCCGAAGACATTGCCACCCAGAACCAGCGGCGCGATGGAAAGGTCAGTGCGACCGAGACGGCGTTTCTGCAAGACGGATCTCCGTGATTGGCAGGGCGGATGCCGCCCGTTGGCTGGGTTCGCAGCCTAACCTAGGTCTCGCGGCTTTGAGGTCAAAGGTCTGGCCGCCTTTTCCGCAGAGCCAGCGCTTCACAAAGGCGCTATCTCCCGCGCCACCTCTTCTAGCCAGTGATCGCGAATGCTGAGTGCTTCCAGGTGCTTCAGCGTGCTGAGGACATAATCCTCGTTGTCGCCGGACTGGCCGGCCGCGCCCCGCACCACCGCTGCCGCATCCGCCGCGCCGAGCGCGCCGGCATATTGCTCATGCTTGCGGTCGACGACATAGGCCACCGCTTCGACTGTCCCGCCACCATCGAGGCGGACCTTCAGCGTCCGCTCGAGATAGACGCTGGTGACGAGCTCACGCTCACGCAGATAGGCAATGACCTCGTCGCGCAGCTCGCCAGGGACGCGGAACGCCAGGCCGACGCAGGAACCGCCATGGTCGAGGCCGAGTACCAGTCCGGGCCGCTGGCGCGTGCCGCGATGCACGAAGGAATAGACACAAAGCGAGCGCCGGTAGCCGTGCAGGTGGGCGCGTCGTGTCTCGACATGCGCGAAACCGGGCCGCCAGATCAGCGAACCATAGCCAAACACCCAAAAATCGCCCATATCGCCGCGCCTGATTGCAAAAAGAATGACAATGCCGCACCGGAAACCGGTGTTTTTTCCGTCCGTCCCCGTCTACCTATTCGTCAATATCTACCTGGTGTTGTCGGAATCGAAGGTCCGTCCACGATACCCATTGCGTTAATGAGAGCCAAAGCATGACGTCAAGTGACGAACGCCAACCAAAATCCCGCCGCGGCCTGTTCTGGCTTGTGGCGTTTATCGTTGTGCTGTTCGCCATCTACAGCGCCGGCTGGTTCTATCTGGCCAACAGGGTCAGGACCGAGGCCGACAAGGCGGTTGCCACGCTCAACAAGAGCGGCATCGAGGCCGGTTGCGCCAATCTCCAGGTCAGCGGCTATCCCCTGAACTTCACGGTCTCCTGCGACAATCTCGCCTACGAGGACGATGCCAAGAACATTGCCGCCTCCGCCGGCTCCTTCAATGCCGTCGCCCAGATCGTCCAGCCCTTGTCGCCGGTCGCCAGTCTGCGCGGTCCGCTCAGGACTTCCGTCCCGGGCATGATGCCGCTGTGGATCGACTGGGACAACCTGCAGGCCAATGTCAAATTGTGGTATCCGCTGCCGCACCGCATATCGCTGCAGGCCGAAGGCCTGTCGGGCCAGACCGATCCGGCCGACGACACCGACCCTGTCGAACTGTTCAGCGCCGGCAAGGCATCAGGCCAATTGCAGCCGAATGGCGGGGATCTCGACTATGCCGGCAGCTTTGGCGATCTGGAGATCGACGCCGACGCGATCGGTGGCCGCGTGCTGCCGGCGCTCGATGCAAGCGGCGACGTCACGCTGAACAACGGCGTTGCGCTGGTCGGCACGCAGGTGAAAAGCCTGCGCGGCCAGAGCATCGAGATCCGCAACCTCGATTTGTCGTCGGGGACAGCGCGCGTCACCCTTTCCGGGCCGCTGTCGGTCGATGCCGAAGGCCTGGTCAATGCCGATCTGATGATCAGGATCAAGGATCCCAAGGCCGTGGCAACCATTCTGGCCGGCGCCATACCCGAGCAGAAGAACGCGATCGAACAGGGTTTCGCCGCACTCGCCATGCTCGGCAGCGAACCGTCGATGCCGCTGAAGGTCGTCAAGGGCAAGGCCTCCCTCGGCTTCATTCCGCTGGGCAAGCTCAAGCCTCTCAATTAAGCATTTCGGCATGGACAGACCGGCAAAGCTTCTGAGCGTCGGCGCGCTGACGCTCGATACCATTCTTCGGGTCGACACCCTCCCCGCGCATCAAGGAAAATTCATCGCATCCGACGGCGTCCAGATCGCCTCCGGCATGGCCACGAGCGCTGCCTGCGCCGCGCATCGCCTCGGCGCGGAAGTGTCGCTGTGGGCGAGCGCCGGCGACGATCACGTCGGCGATCAGCTGATTGCCGGGATCGAGGCGGAGGGCGTCGATTGCACCCATGTCCGCCGCGTCAGCGGCGCCCGTTCGGCGCTGGCTTCGATCCTGGTCGACGCGCATGGCGAGCGCATCATCGTGCCGTTCTACGACAGCAAGGCCCAGGCCGATCCCGAAGCGTTGCCGGTCGCCGACCTCTCCGCCTTCGATGCCGTGCTGGCCGACGTGCGCTGGCCGGGCGCGGCGGCACTTGCCCTGAAGGCCGCCCGCGCCGCCGGCCGTCCGGCCATCCTCGATGCCGATACAGCGCCGCTGGCGGTACTGGAGCAGTTGTTGCCGCTGGCCTCGCACATCGTCGCCTCCGAGCCGGCGGTCCGCATCATTTGCGGCCAGGCGCTGGATCTGGAGACCGCTTGCGCCGACCTTGCCTCCCGCACCGATGCCTTTGTCGCGGTGACCGCCGGTGCGTCCGGAACATGGTGGTCCGATCGTGCGAGCAGAGGCATCCGCCATGTCGAGACGCCGAGAATAAAGGCGGTCGACACGCTGGCCGCCGGCGATGTCTTTCACGGCGCCTTTGCCGTCGGGCTGGCGGAAGCCATGCCAGCCGAGCAGGCCTTGCGCTTTGCCAGTGCCGCCGCCGCGCTCAAATGCCTGCGCTTCGGCGGCAGGCTCGGCGCGCCAAACCGGGCCGAGACACTGGCGATGGTCGCCGCGACCTGGCCTGAACAGGCTTAGCTTTTTGCGGGATGCTCGACCGCCTGGCGGCCGAAATCGGGCGCGTCGATATCCTGGCCGGCCTCGATGATCGAGCGGCGCACGGCGCGCGTGCGGGTGAACAGGTCGAAGAGCTTGTCGCCGTCGCCCCAGCGGATCGCCCGCTGCAGGAACGCCAAATCTTCCGAGAACCGCGCCAGCATTTCGAGAATGGCGTCCTTGTTGTGCAGGCAGACGTCCCGCCACATGGTCGGGTCGGAGGCGGCGAGGCGCGTGAAGTCGCGAAAACCGGAGGCGGAATATTTGATTACTTCCGTCTTGGTCACCGATTCCAGATCGTCGGCGGTACCGACGATGTTGTAGGCGATGATGTGCGGCAAATGCGAGACGATGGCCAGCGTCATGTCGTGATGCTGGGGGTCCATCGTGTCGATGTTGGCGCCGCAGCGGCGCCAGAATTCCGATAGCTTCTCCATTGCGTCCGGATCGGTATCCGGCAGCGGCGTGAAGATGCACCAGCGATTGTCGAACAGGTCGGCAAACCCGGCGTCCGGCCCCGATTTTTCGGTACCGGCCAGCGGGTGTCCGGGAATGAAGTGGACGCCATCAGGCACATGCGGCTGCATCTGCGCGATGACAGAGGCCTTGGTCGAGCCGACATCGGTGAGGATCGCCCCCTTCTTCAGCGCCGGCGCGATTTCCTGCGCCACCGTGCCGGACGAGCCGACTGGCACCGAAACGATGACCAGGTCGGCATCACGCACCGCTTCCTTCGCATCCGTGGTGTAGGAGGAGCCGAGCCCAAGCTCTTCAGCTCGCGCCAGCGTCGCGGCGCTGCGGGTCGAGATGGCGACATGGCTGGCAAGACCCTCGCGGCGAATGACACGGGCCAGCGACGAGCCGATCAGGCCGATGCCGACCAGCGCGATCTTTTCAAACATCGGTGATGTCATGGTGTTTCCAGCTCTGGGCGTTCCAGCTTTTCAGGCGTTCTAGCTTTTCAGGAATGTCGTAAGCGCGGCGACAACGCCGCGATTGGCCTCTTCGGTGCCGACGGTCATGCGCAGCGCGTTGGGAAAGCCGTAGCCGGAAACGCGCCGCAAAATATAGCCGCGCGCCGTCAGGTAGTCGTCGGCCGCCGCCGCGGAATGCTTCTGGTCGTCGGGAAAATGGATGAGGATGAAATTGCCGACGCTGGGCGTCACCCGCAGCCCAAGTCCGGTCATCTCCTGGCTCAGCCAGGCGAGCCAGGTCTCGTTATGCGCCACGCTGCGCTCGACATGGGCACGGTCTCGGATCGCCGCGATGCCGGCCTCGATCGCAGTCGCATTGACGTTGAAAGGGCCGCGCACGCGGTTGATCGCATCGACGATGTGCATCGGCCCGTACATCCAGCCGAGCCGCGCCCCGCCGAGGCCGATCTTGGAGAAGGTGCGCGTCATCACCACGTTCTCGGTGCTGCCGACCAGCTCGATGCCCGCCTCGTAGTCGTTGCGCCGGACATATTCGGCATAGGCCGCGTCGAGCACCAGAAGCACATTGCGCGGCAGGCCGGCATGCAGCCGGCGCACCTCCTGGAACGGCACATAGGTGCCGGTCGGATTGTTCGGATTGGCGAGGAACACGATCTTCGTGCGCGGCGTAATTGCGGCCAGTATCGCATCGATGTCGGCGCGCTCGTCGGTCTCCTTGACCGCGATCGGCACGGCACCTGCCGACTGGATGTAGATTTTGTAGACCATGAAGGCGTGTTCGGTGAACAGGGCCTCATCGCCCGGCGCGAGGTAGGTCTGCGCCAGCAGGCCAAGGATCTCGTCGGAACCGTTGGAGCAGATGATGTTCTGCGGGTTGAGGCCATGCACCTCGGCGATCGCCTCGCGCAGCCGCCTCGCCGTGCCATCGGGGTAGACGTCGAGCTTTCCCGCAACCTCCCGCGCGGCCTCGATCGCCTTCGGCGACGGACCGAGCGGGTTCTCGTTCGACGACAGCTTGTAGACCTTGGCGACCCCGGCCGGCGCCGTGCTCTTGCCGGGCACGTAGGCGTCTATGTCCATAATGCCCGCGCGCGGCGTTGGACGTGCCCGATCCGGTGTCTGGTTCATTTTTTGCAAAATCCGTCGAAACCGCCTCCACCCGGAAGCCGCTGCGGAAATACAAGCCATGGCCCGCAATGTCGAGAGGCGCCATTGGTGCCGGCGGCCGGTCCAGCAACCGGCTCAACTGCCGGCCCAGTGACCGGCCCAGGACCGGCCCGGGATCGGCATTGACGGCGAGCCAGGCGAGTTCTAGAAGGACAGCGACAGTTCCGTGGTGATTTGGCCGGTCGGCTTGCAGCCACGTTAAACAATTCGCTAAAGGGCCGTTTGCGTGACGTAACCGGCTTTGCGAAGGCAATGCCGGTTTTTTGTTGTCCGCGGCCGGCCGGACGAACGCATCGGCGGCGCGGAGATCGGCAGCGATTTCCGCGAAAAGCACGGTGCAACAAGAGAGAATTGATGGCCGCTCTGCGCGCAGGAAAGACCAACAACGAGTTCGACAATCCGTCGAGCCCGCTGTTGCGTTTCGGGTCCGACAAGCCGCTCAAGCTCGACGCCGGCACGCTGCTGTCGCCGTTCCAGATCGCTTACCAGACCTATGGCACGCTGAATGATGCCCGCTCCAACGCCATCCTCGTCTGCCATGCGCTGACCGGCGACCAGCATGTCGCCAGCACCAATCCGGTGACCGGCAAGCCGGGCTGGTGGGAAGTCCTGATCGGCCCGGGCCGGATCATCGACACCAACCGTTTCTTCGTCATCTGCTCCAACGTCATCGGCGGCTGCCTAGGTTCGACCGGCCCGGCATCGACCAACCCAGCCACCGGCAAGCCCTACGGGCTCGATCTGCCCATCATCACCATCCGCGACATGGTGCGCGCGCAGCAGATGCTGATCGACCATTTCGGCATCGAGAAGCTATTCTGCGTGCTCGGCGGCTCGATGGGCGGCATGCAGGTGCTGGAATGGGCATCGAGCTATCCCGAGCGCGTCTTCTCGGCGCTGCCGATCGCCACTGGCGCGCGCCATTCCTCGCAGAACATCGCCTTCCACGAGGTCGGCCGGCAAGCCGTCATGGCCGACCCGGACTGGCATGGCGGCAAATATTTCGAGCACGGCAAGCGTCCGGAAAAGGGCCTGGCGGTGGCGCGCATGGCCGCCCACATCACCTATCTGTCGGAAGCCGCCCTGCACCGGAAATTCGGCCGCAACCTACAGGATCGCGAAGCACTGACCTTTGGCTTCGACGCAGACTTCCAGATCGAGAGCTATCTGCGACACCAGGGCATGACCTTCGTCGACCGCTTCGACGCCAATTCCTATCTCTACATGACGCGGTCGATGGACTATTTCGACCTCGCCGCCGACCATGGCGGCCGGTTGGCGGACGCCTTTGCCGGCACCAAGACCCGGTTCTGCCTGGTGTCCTTCACCAGCGACTGGCTGTTTCCGACCGAAGAAAGCCGCTCGATCGTGCATGCGCTCAACGCCGCCGGCGCCTCGGTATCCTTCGTCGAGATCGAGACCGATCGCGGCCACGACGCCTTCCTGCTCGACGAACCGGAACTGTTCGCCGCCATCAACGGCTTCATCGGCTCGGCGGCAAGGGCGAGAGGGCTCAGCGCATGACCCCGAAAAGTTGCAGACTTTCCGGATCGAGATCATGTGCCAGGCGTCAGCGCATGACCCCGAAAAGTTGCAGACTTTTCGGATCGGGATCATGTGCCAGGCGTCAGCGCATGACCCCGAACAGTTGTAGACTGTTCGGATCGGGGTCATGCGCCAGGCAAGGGGCGACATCATGAGCGTCAACGGCAACCAGCGCGTCGACCTCGAGGTCGTCGCCAACCTGATCCCGCCGCAGTCGCGGGTGCTCGACGTCGGTTCGGGCGACGGTTCGCTGCTCGAACTGCTGCAGGACACCAAGCAGGTCGACGGCCGCGGTCTTGAACTGTCGCAGCGTGGCGTCAACGAATGCGTGGCGCGCGGCCTCTCGGTCATCCAGGGCGATGCCGACAAGGATCTCGAATTCTATCCCGACAAGGGTTTTGACTTCGTCGTCCTGTCGCAGACCTTGCAGGCCACCCGCAACCCGAAGCTGGTGCTCGACGAATTGCTCCGGATCGGCAACCGGGCGATCGTGTCCTTCCCCAATTTCGGCCACTGGCGTGTGCGGCTATCGCTGTTCGTCAAGGGCCGCATGCCGGTGACCTCGGACCTGCCCTATTCCTGGTACGACACGCCCAACATCCACTTCTGCACCATCCGCGACTTCGTCAATCTGTGCGAAGAGCTCGGCGCGACGGTGGAAAAGGCAACCGCGCTCGATGCCAACGGTCAGAAGATCGGCCTGTCGATGCCGTGGTGGTTCTGGAACTTCTTCGGCCAGCAGGCGGTGTTCCTGCTGAAACGATAAGGCACCACGCATCTAGTCCAGGACGTCGGTGGCCTTGTGCGGATGTTCGACACCGTCGACGAAGACGACGTCGGATTGCGAATTGTCGGTCCGCAGGGCGAGGATCGCCTGATAGGCCGGCGAATTGTACCAGCCGCGCACATGCTCCCTGTCGGGGAATTCGATGACGATGAGGTGACCCTGCCAGTCGTTCTCTATCACCTCGACATCGCCGCCATGGACCAGGAATCGGCCACCGAAGGGCTCCAGCGTGGCATCGATCTTGTGCAGATATTCGACAATCTGCGGACCCATTGTGGCTTGGCGCATATGAGCAACGGCGTAGGCGGTCATGATCTTACTCCCTTCGGATCGAAGCCGATCAGCAGGCCTCGCTAGAGCATGATGCCGAAAAGTGTGAAGCGGCCTTCGGATCATGCTCCGTCTCTAGGACAATCTGCCCAAGCTCCCGCGGCGATGCGATTACGTCTGACGTAAAGGAATGCATGCAATTCCGCTCCGGGTTTGGCCATCTTCGCAAGATTGATTCCCGGGAAGACTGATTCGCGGAAGACTGATTCACGGGAAGACTGGGGGCGACGGTGTTGCATTTGAACCGCGCGCCGCACCAATTCGTCGTCTCGCGCGCGATTGTACCGTTGCACGACGCGTGACAGGGGCCGCTGTTTTTTATAGCTTCACGCCGAACACGACCGAGGAGTCACGGAGGGGGAAGCCCGATCCATTCGACCATCCTGAAGATCGAAAGACCGGACAGGAAGCGCACATTTGCGCTGGAAGCGGCTGACGCGCCATGACCGCGAAAACGGAGCGCTCTCCCCTCATCACGGTCATCACGCCGACCCACAATCGACGCGACAAAGTGTTGCGCGCCGTCGAAAGCGTGCTTTCCCAGAGCATGCCTAGGCTTGAGCATATCGTCGTCGACGACGGCTCCACCGATGGTACGGAGGCGGCGCTGGCCCGTATTCGCGATCCTCGGCTGATCTATGTCGGCGCGAAATGGCGGGGCGCCAACGCCGCCAGGAATGCTGGCATCGAGCGGGCGCGGGCGCCGGTGGTGACCTTCCTTGATTCGGACGACGTCTACTTGCCGCATCGGGTCGAACGGACCTTGAAATGGTTTGATGACAATCCGGCGCTTCAGGTGCTGCTCTCTTCATACGTTTCCCTGAAGGGAAACCGAGCCACCAACAGCGTCAACCGGACTGCTTTTCTGAGCCCATCAATGCTGGAGCGAGCGGTGGTGGCACAGACGGCCTTCGTCGCCGGCTCTGCGATAACGGCCCGTCGCGACGCCTTGCTGGCGATCGGCGGCTACGACAGCGACATCACCCGGATGCAGGATCGGGAATTGTTGCTGCGCCTGGCAAGACGCTTCGGCGCGCAATTGTCCAAGGATATCGACTGGACGAAACATAGTTCGCAGAATTCGATTTCTGGCCGCAGGGCGGGTTACGTCGAAGCCTATGCGGACCTGATGGGCAAACACCCGCATATCGCCCGCTGCTACCCTCACGTCCCGCCGTTCATGATCACGCGGCAGATCATCGCCGATCTTCTCAAAGGTCGGATACCTGAGGCCTTCGCAGGCTACATGGCTAACCGCTCGTCGGAAGCGCTTGGCTATTCATTGCCGGAACTGATCAATGGCTACGTCCATGGCCGGCGTTGGCGTCGCGATCTCTACGATGAAGTTCGCGACTAATTTGCTGCGGCGCCGGCGCGGCCGACGATCTACCGGTCGAGTTCCGGGAAATACGGATCAGACAGGAACCGCCTGTCCCGCTCGCCTTGCAGGCAGTCGATCGGTGCATCCGTCTCGATGGGGGTGACCTTGGCCTTGTCCTGAATGCCGCTCACTTCGAGGATCAGCTTGCGCCGGATCGCCGTCGAGAACTCCGCGGACGCATAAATCGGCAGCACGAAGGAACCAGGCCCGCCGGTCACGCACTGCGCATAATACCGGTCGAGATGGCTGAAGGTCGGCGACGGCTTGATCAGGATCGGCAGACCGTTGATGATTATGCCTTTGGCAACGGCCGCATCGCGCGTGGCGGTGACCGGCGGCCCGATATTGTTGGGACCGTCGCCCGATATGTCGATGACGCTGCGTTCGCCGGCGAAATCCGTCCTGTCGAACAGCCCGGCTCCGAAGGCAAGCGCGGTCGAAATCGAGGTGCCGCGAAAACTCCGGAACGGGCGCGCCGCGACCTTGTCGGCAAAGCGGTTGGCGCTCTCGGCGCCGTCGATGACCTGCCAGCCGATGACCGCGTCATCGCGCACCGTGCCGGCCCATTCGAAATAGGCAATCGCGATACGGCCTGTATTGCCGGAACGGACAGCCTGGATGAAGTCGGGATGCCGCAGCGCTTCGACATAGCCGGCGCGTTGCAGGGCGAACTCCGTCTCATCCATCGACAAGGAGATGTCGACCGCCAGCACCAGCTCGACGTCGACGGCCGATGCCTCCGGTGGCGAGCCGACGGGAGTTGCCTGGGCGCAGGCAAGGCAAGCAAGCAGGCGCAGTGCATCAAGCATGGCCAATGCCAGGTTGTTTCTGCAGGAAATCTTCCATTGCGATCACGGCAAAATAAGGTTTTGCGCTCGCAACCGGAGAAAACGCCTATTTTTTGCGATGAGCCGCTACCGGCGGCGGTTCGATCGCGCCGGCCCTGACATGGACAGGCTTCAGCGCCGGCGCGTCGGGATCCTTGACGATCGTCAAGCCGCGCGGAAAGAATTGGTTGTTGTGCTGGCCGCGCCCGATGTTGATGATCGCGGCTCCCTTCAGGTGCTTTTCCAGCATTGCCAGCACCCGCCGCAGCGACGGACCGTCGAATGCGTCCATCGCTTCGTCGATGATCACCCATTTCGGCTGCCGCAAGGCGAGCCTGGCGACGCCCAGCAAGCGCTGTTCGTCATCGCCCAGCTCATGGTCCCAGCGCCCGACACGGTCGAGCGACCCCGACAGCCGTTCAAGACCGACCTCGGCCAATACAGCCGAAATCTCGGCATCACTCGCCGGCGCATGCCCGTTCGCGTGGTTGAGCACCTCGCGCAACGTGCCGGCCGGCAAGTACGGGACACGCGGCACGAAGATGAGGGTTTCTCCAGCCGGCAGGCCGATCTTTCCGCTGCCCCAGGGCCAAAGCCCGGCAATGGCGCGGAAGAACAGCGTCTTGCCGGCACCTGGTTCGCCGGTGATCATGACGCGCTCGCCGGGGCGGATTTCGACATGCTGGTCGGAGAGTTTGGTGCAGCCTTCCGGCGAGGCCACTTGGAGCTTCTCGAACGTCAGGCTGCCATTGGCATTTTGATCGAAGGCGATACGCTTTTCGGTGTCGTGCAGCACATCGGTTTCATAGAGCGCGATGCGGAAGTCGGCGACGCGCATCAGCGTGGCGCGCCAGTCGGCGATGCTGCCGATGTTGTTGATGAACCATCGCAACGAAGAATGGACCTGGTTGAAGGCACCGACCGCCATCATCAGCCCGCCAAAGCTGATATCGCCCGAGAAATAGACCGGTGAGGCAACCAGGATCGGCGCCACCACCGTGATCCAGCCATAGGTGTCGGTCACCCAGGACAGGTTGATCTGGGCGGTATAGATGCGCCGCATGGCGCCCAGCACCGTGCCGAGGTCGAGTTCGAGCCGTCGCCTGGCATCGGCTTCGCCATGGTAAAGCGCGATGGCATCGACATTCTCGTTGACGCGCACCATCGAGGACCGCAGCTCCGCCTCTCGTGTGTAGCGGTCGCTGTTGAGGCGGATCAGCGGCCGTCCGACCAGCCAGCTCAGCCAGGAAGCGGTGCCGGCATAGAGGAAGGCCGCCCAGACCATGTAGCCCGGTATGGCCAGCGACCAGCCGTTGACGTGAAAGACGAAGCCCGACGACAATTGCCACAGCACACCGACGAAGGACACCAGCAGGATCAGCGACTGTAAGAGACCGACGCCGAGATCGGTCGACAGGTCCGAGAGATGCGCGGCATCCTGCTGCATGCGCTGGTCGGGATTGACGCCGATGGCGCCGGCATTGGCGAGCCTGAAGGCGCGCGCCGGCCGCATCCACTGGTCGATCAGGTCCAGCGTCAGCGCCTCGCGCAGCTTCAGCCGGATCATCTGGTTGAGCCAGGTCTGGCCGATATTGAGCACCAGCAGTCCGCCGGCGATCATCGCAAAGACGACGAGCTGATGCACGAAGGCGGCCATGTCGCGGCGCGCGAGCGCGTCGTAGAAGGGCTGGTTCCAGCGGTTGAGCAGGACCTGGCCGATCGACGTCGCGATGATGACGGCCATGATGCCGACAGACGTCCACAGCAACCATTTGCGAACCGGCGACCCCACCAGCGCCAGTCTGATCGTCGCCACCTGGTCGCGCAGGCTGCTGGCTTCGACGGCAACGAGCTGGACCGTGGCGCCCTTTTCCGGTTGATCAGCCATATCGGAGGTTCCTAACGTTCAGAAGCGGTGCTGAAACCGGATGAAGAGAACAAGCGGCATTCGCATATCAATCTGGCTGCGAATTCACCACGACAGATAGGTTGGGAAATGCCGCACGATGCAAATTTCCGCCGTGATCACGAAGGTTTCACCTGAGAGGGCGATGCAGTGGCCTCGGCCCGGCGGCCGAGCCGTGTCGCGCCATGCGGCGACAGCACCGGCACGAAGACGCGGCGAGACGCGCGCTGCGCCACCGGCACGCCTTGATAGAGCCGTTTCTGCGCCTCGACGACGATGACGCCGGAAAAGATCGGCCATAGCCGCCGGCCGGCGCGCTCCAGCACATTGTGGAAGCGCATCATGAAGCGCCGCCGTGACGGCGGGAAGAACAGCGCATCCGACCAGGCCGCCGGCGTGAAATTCGCCTCGCGCAACAGTTCCGTGAGCTGCCCGCGCGAGAACGGCCGTCCATTGCCGAACGGCGTATGCTCGAAACGCGCCCAGACACCGCGCCGGTTCGGCACGACGATGACGACGCGCCCCGCGGGCGACAGCACCCGCCAGATCTCGTTCAGCGTCTCGCGCGGATTCTCGACATGTTCGAGCGAATGGACGAGCAGCATGCGGTCGATGCAGGAATCGACCAGCGGCAGTTCCTCGTCGAAAACCAGGGCCGTCGCCGTCGGCCCTGTCGTCGGCCAGACGACGGCGCCCTGCGTCGCCGGCATGAAGGCAAAGACCCGCTCGGCATCGGAGCCGAACCGCTCCAGCCAGGGCAATGTGTAGCCGAGGCCGACCAGCCGCTCATTCGGGACAGTGGCCCATATCGACGACAGCGCCATGGTGATCGAGTGCTCGGCGAACCGGCCGAGCGTTGTCGAATAGAAGGAGCGAAGATCGACGATGTCGGAATGCATGTCAGGGATGTAGCCGTGATATCGGCCGGATTCAACAAAGGCCCGAGGCGACCGCCACATCCCTGGAGTGACACTTGTCATCTCCGGGAGTGATACCCGTCATCTCCGGGAGTGACACTTGTCATCTCCGGGAGTGACAGTTGTCATCCCCGGGAGTGACAGTTGTCATCCCCGGGATGACATCCGCACGCTGGCGCCCTATGTCTGCGGCGACAGATGGAGAGATGCAATGCCGGTCGAAATCGAACAGTTCATGTGCCGCAGCGACAATTTCGGCGTGCTGGTGCATGACCCCGAAAGCGGCCAGACCGCGATCATCGATGCGCCCGAGGAAGCGCCGATCCTGGCCGCGGTCAAGCGCACCGGCTGGACGCCGACGATGATCCTGACCACGCACCACCACATGGATCACGTCGAGGCCAATCTGGCGTTGAAGGAACGCTTCAAGCTGCGCATCGTCGGCCCGGAAGCGGAAAAGGCCAAGATCCCCGGCATCGACGAAACCGTCGAAGAGGGCTCGGTCCTGCATCTCGGCGAGGAACGCATCGAGGTGATCGCGACCCCCGGCCACACCGCCGGCCATGTCTCCTATCACCTGCCGGCATCGAAAGTTGCGTTCACCGCCGACACCCTGTTCGCTCTGGGCTGCGGTCGGCTGTTCGAGTGCAAGCCGCCGGTGATGTATGGCTCGCTGAAGAAGCTTGCGGCACTTCCCGCCGCCACGGTCATCTACTGCGGCCACGAATACACCCTCGCCAACGCGCGTTTCGCGCTGACCGTCGACCCGACCAACTCGGCATTGAGGGAGCGCGCCGCCAGGATCGAGGCACTGCGGGCCGACAACAAGCCGACCCTGCCGACGACGATCGGCGAGGAACTGTCGACCAATCCCTTCCTGCGCTGGCACGATCCGGCAATCCGCAAGCATCTGGGCATGGAAAAGGCCGGGGATGCCGAGGTGTTCGCCGAGATCCGCAAGCGCAAGGACAACTTCTGAGCGCCGCGCTAGCATGACCAGCTCCGCGGAAATCATCGCAACGCTCGGCCTGAAACCGCATCCGGAAGGCGGCTGGTACGCCGAGACCTTTCGCGACGACGCCGGCGGCGCGCGCGGCCATTCGACCGCCATATATTTCCTGCTGGAACAGCACCAGGTCTCGGCTTGGCACCGGGTCAAGGACGCCGCCGAGGTCTGGCATTTTTATGCCGGCGCGCCGCTGGCATTGTCGATGTGGGAAGAAGGCAGTGCCGTCGTCGAGCAGGTGCTCGGCATCGAACTCACGGCGGGTGAACGGCCGCAGATCGTCGTGCCGGCGGGCTGCTGGCAATCGGCGCGCAGCCTGGGCGAATGGACGCTGGTCGGCTGCACCGTGGCGCCAGGGTTCGATTTCGCCGCCTTCGAACTGGCCGCGCCGGGCTGGCAGCCTATCCCAGCAGGAAGCCCAACGTGATCGCGAGCTGGGCGGCGTAGTACAGCACCCACACCGCCAAGCGCATCCAGGCGCGATGCGGCGAGATGGCGGCGACCAGGAATTTCTCGGTGGCGAGCAAAGCATCCGATGCCATGAACAGCACGGCGCCGCCGATTACCCAGGCGCTGCTCGTCGTCAGCGCCGACAGGCCCATCGCCAGGATCGCCACGACATAGATAACGATCGGAATGCGCAGGCCTGGGCCGACCCGGCGCCATAACGCCGCCAGCATGACGATCACGAATACCGCCATCGCCAGCGCGATCGCGCCGCGCCAGGATTCGGCGCCGAGAACGCCCAATCCGTCGCCACTGCGCAAGAACAACGCGACATAGACGATGTGGGCGATGAGAAAGCTCGCCAGCCCGCCCAGAAACGCCTTCTCGCCGTCGCGCGACAGGAAGGCGTCGCCGACGGCGCTCAGCGCAAGGGCAGCTGCCAGCAGCAGCGGGCCGCCTTGCAGCGCCGAAAGCACGGCGAGCATTGCCACGGCGAGCGTCTTTGCCGCCGAGCGGGCGAGCGACGGTGGCATGCCGAGCGTGAAGGCGTAGATGACCGCCGCCACCAGCGAAAAGATCAGCGTCGCATTGGCATTGGCGTCGATGCCGCCGGCAAACGGCATCGTCATGCCCGGGCTCCGGTTTCGGATGCCCCGGCTCCGGTTTCGGACGCCCCGGCTCCGGTTTCGGATGCCCGGGCTCCGGTTTCGGATGCCTCGGCCTCGCTTTGGGCTGCTGCCGGCTTGCGCAGGAACAGCGATTTTGCCGCCAAGGCAGCGCCGCCGGTGATGAGCACGCAAGCGGCCAGGATGCGCAGCGACGGTTCGGCGACACCCGCCGCGACCAGCACCAGCGTCGACAGTAGCGGCGCCGCATAGCTCGCGGCGCCCAGCACCTGGATGTTGCCGCGCTTGACGCCGATGTCCCAGGCGTAGAAGGCCGCGCCCACCGGCATCAAGCCAAGGCCGAGCACGGCGAGCCACTGGCCGGCACCGTCAGGCAGCACCGTTTGTTCCAGCAGCAGATGGCAGGCAAACGACAGCAACGCCGTCGCCGCGCAGAACCAGGTGACGATCGAGGTCGGCACCGACGGAAAACGCCGCGACAGAAGCGAATAGGACGACCACAAGACGGCGCAGACGGCGGCCATGGCATAGCCGAAGACGTAGCGCGCGTCGAAGGCCAGCCCGCCGCCCTTGGTGACGATCAGCACCGTGCCGGCAAGGCCAAGCAGCGCGCCGACGACATGGTTCCACGCCAGTTTTTCGCCCGGCATCAGCGCCGAACCGAGCACGATCAGCAGCGGCCAGAGATAGGCGATCAGGCTCGCCTCGACGGCAGGCGCGTTACGCAGCGCGGTGAAGTAGAAGAAATGGTAGCCGAACAGGCCGGCAATGCCGATCAGCCAGACCTGCGGCGGTATTTTCTGGCTTTTATCCGCGGCCGGCATGAAAAGGCGCGCGACAAGCCCGACCCCGGTGCCGATCGAGAAAGTGATCGCCGACAACAGGAACGGCGGCACCTTGCCGGACGCGTCGGTGAGCAACGCTAAAAGCGCCCACATGGCGACCGCCGAAAAGCCGATCAGTGTTGCGCGCGCCATTCCGTCTCCAGTGGCGCGCCCCATTCTGTCGCCAGTGGCGGGCCTGGTCTATTGCACTGCCTCGAAACGCCCGGCGCTGATGGTCAAGGTGCCGATCTGCGTGCCGACCGTGGCATGGATCGGCGCATATACTCCGGTTTGGCCGAGCGGCGCAAACGTCACCATCATGCGGCTTTTGTTCTTGAGATAGTTGAGCGCCTTGCGGCCCTTGCGATAGCCCGCCACGGGCTCGAAGCCCATCCGGCAAGTGACGGTGTCGCCCTTGTAGCCCGGCACCGAGATCATGCCTTTCGAATCGTAGGTCAGCGTCAGATCGGCGCGCATCTCGCCATCGTAGAACTTGACCTTGCGGCCGCAGACCTGGTCGAGGCTGTCGGCATGGATGACGGTCGCCGCCATCGGATCGAGCACCCCTGCCAGGTCGCCGGCGCCGATCGGCACCCAGGCCTTCGGGTCGCGCTTGCCCGGCGCCGGGACGACCTGCGTCGAGGTCACCGTGCCATTGGCGAAGCGGATGTCGATCGCCGACGCCTTCTTGCCCGAGGTATAGTCGGCGCGGAACGCCTGCGGCACCATCTTCTGGCCCGAAATCGTGCCCTTGGACGAGATCGTGCCGCGCGTATCGTCGAACAGTTTGGCCAGGCCAGCGGCCGAAACGCTACCTTCGATCGCGTAGGCGCCATTCTCGTAGTGGCTCGCGAAGGTCGATCTCGCGATCGAGAGACCAAGGAACGACACGGTATATTCGCCCTTGAAGGACTGCGGCGAGGCCGCCGATGCGGCGGAGGGCACGGCGATGGCAAGCACGGCAACAAATGCGTGAGACGAACGAGGCATGGCGGGATCGGATCCTTGATTTTCGGCCGGAGGCGGGCAACTCCGGTCTGGCATGTCCCTATGAGACCGCTTATAGGGTGAATTCCGGCCTTAATATGAAATGCCGGGCGCTTCCGTGGGGAAGCCGGAGCTTGACGCCCCGGTGAAATGCAACTATGGAACGCCAACTTTTTCCATAAGGCCGCCTGACCAGAACCGCGCGCCACCCGGCGTGGGCACAAAGGTTTGGCAGGTCCCGAGAGAACTGAAGGTTAGAACCATGTCCCGCACCTGCGAACTCACTGCCAAGGCAGTCCAGACCGGCAACAATGTGAGCCACGCCAACAACAAGACAAAGCGTCGCTTCCTGCCGAACCTCGTCAATGTGACGTTGATCTCGGAAGCGCTGAACCAGAACGTGCGCCTGCGCATCTCGGCCAACGCGCTGCGTTCGGTCGAACATCGCGGTGGTCTCGATGCTTTCCTGGCCAAGGCCGACGTCAAGGAACTGTCGCAGCGCGCGCGCCTGCTGAAGAAGCAGATCGCCAAGAAGCTGGCCGAGCAGGTCGCTGCCTGACATCGTTTAAAGGCGGGGGACTACCGCCCTGGCCAACTCCTTGTTGGTCTCTGGCCAACCTCTTGTTGGTCTCTCGCCAAGCTCTTGTTGGCCTCCGGGGCATCGGATAGAAGCCGCAAGGTTTGACAATCCGATGCTCGAATACGAAGCGAGCATCATCCGATCGGTATAATGCTCCGCTGGTTCCATTACCCAGGATAAAAAAATGACTTCATTCTCGCGGTATTTGCCCTTCGTGGCCGCCATGGCGCTTGTCGTCGTGGCCTCGAACATTCTCGTGCAGTTCCCGATGCAGGGCCAAATCGGCAGCCTGTCGCTGGCCGACCTTTTGACCTGGGGCGCTTTCACCTACCCCTTCTCTTTCCTGGTCACCGACCTCGCCAACCGCCGCTATGGACCCGCCGTGGCGCGCCGGATCGTCTTTGTCGGCTTCATGACGGCGGTGGTCTGCTCGATCCTCGTTCCGCCCTTCCTGTTTCGTCATGGCCTGATCGAATTCGAGACCGCCGCCGACCGGCTGGTGCGCATCGCGGCGGCTTCCGGGGCGGCATTCCTCTCCGCGCAATTGCTCGACGTCACCATGTTCAACCGTTTGCGCCGGCAGAGCTGGTGGCGGGCGCCTATCGTCGGCACGCTGGTCGGATCGGTGTTCGACACGATGGTCTTCTTTACCGTGGCATTTTCGGCCGCTTTCGCCTTCGCCGGCCCCAATGACGGTTTTGCGCTCGAAACGGCGCCGCTGATGGGTGTTTTCCATGTCGACGCCATGCGCTGGGTGTCCTGGGCGCTCGGCGACCTCTCGGTGAAGCTGATCATCGCCGTTGTCGCGCTCATCCCCTACCGGCTGTTCGCCGCCCGCTGGAGCCAGCCGGCGGTCGCGGCTTAGACCATGATCCCGAAAAGTGGCCTCCGGTTTTCCGGAAAGATCGTGGTCAGACGAAGCCCATGATCCCCTGGGTCCAGCTCGATTCGGCAAAGACCGGGGATGGCGCGCAGGAGCTTCGCCTCAAGCGGCGCGGTTCCGAATTCTCGATCATGCTCGGCACCAATGAGCTGATGAACAGCCGCCTCAGCGGCTCCGAGGAAGCGCTGGCCAGGCTTTCCTGCCGGAAGATTGCCAGCCATCGCCAACCGAAGGTCCTCATTGGCGGGCTTGGCATGGGTTTTACCCTGCGCGCCGCTCTCGCCGAATTGGGCAGTGACGCCGGCATCGTCGTCGCGGAACTGGTGCCGGCGGTGGTCGCCTGGGCACGTGGCCCGATGACGGAAGTGTTTGGCGGCTGTCTCGACGATTCCCGGGTCGAGGTCCGGGAGACCGATGTCGGAGAGCTGATACGATCGCAGCCCTCCCGCTGGGACGCCATCCTGCTCGATGTAGACAATGGTCCCGAAGGCATCGTCCACAAGGGCAACGATGCGCTCTACAGCCTGGCGGGCCTCAAGGCCACACGCACGGCGCTGAAGCCTGGCGGCGTGCTGGCGGTGTGGTCGCAAGGCCCGGACAGCGGCTTCACGCGACGGCTGAAGCAGGCCGGCTTCGCGGTCGAAGAGGTAAACACGCGCGCCAACGGCAAGCGCGGCGCGCGCCACGTCATCTGGATCGCCACCAACGGCTCGCGATGAGCAGTCGACCCCCACTCCGTCGCTGCTTCGCAGCGCCACCTCTCCCCCGATCGACGGGGTAGAGGAAGGGCGCGAGCTTATGCTAGGAGGCACCTTTCCTCTCCCTCCGGAGGGGGGAGAGGTGGCGCTGCGAAGCAGCGACGGAGTGGGGGAAGGCGCCCGACGTGGGGGAAGGCGCCCGACCAAAATCGAATTCCACCGAAGATCGAACCCGCCGTTGAAACCGTCAACGTCAATCCTGGTGCAGAATAAATTCCAGATAGAGGTTGCGCTGCAGGATCGAGTGGTTGTCGTCGGAGACCAGCGACACCATCAGCGCGCCGTCATCGCGGGGCCAGACGTCGAGTCCTTCCATATTGTCGATCTGGTAGCCCATGTCGGCTTCCAGCAGCACCGGTCCGTCGGCGACGGCGCCCTTCTCGACACTCTCGCCATAGATACGCCGCAGCCGCATCTTGAGGCCGCCTGCCATCGAGAAGCTGCGCTCCAGGAGCAGCAGGTCGCCATCCGGCAGGAACGCACCGTCGGTGATGTCGAAATCACCGTTGCGCTTGACGGTGAACACGCCCTTGTGCGGCCCTTCGATGATGGCGGCATAGATGTTGCCTGATTTGTCGAGGCTCTTCTCCGACACCACCACCAGGCCGCCCTCATGCTGGCCATTGGCATTGGCATGGGTGACGGTCTCGAAACCGCGATTCTGGCGCAACTCCCAGGCTGGAATGAGGAAATCCAGCTGCTTGAACGGCGCCTTCATGTCACTCGGGTCGATCTTGAACTGGGCGACGCGATGGTTGCGTTCGAAGCCGACGGTGGCGATGCCGTCCTTGACGTCGAGCCCTTCGGCGTCGACCATCCATTTCTCGTCGATCGGCTGGCCGTTTTCATCGACCATCTGCTGCATGCGGAAATTCTGGATACCGGCCGGCCGCTTGTCGGCGTCACGAACCACTGTCCCGAAGAACCAGAAGCCGGTGTCGGCCACCCCGATGAAATCGCCGCCCGCCTTCACGAAACGGAAGGCCGACAACGCACCGAAATCGCGCGTCGGCGAGGTCATCTCCAGGCCGCCGACGAATTCGAGCGGCCCGAACTGCTTGTCGGCGCGACCGATATGAAACTGGGTGATCGGGCGGGCCGAGATCTCGACCGGCTCGACAGAGCTGGACCGGACCGGACCGGCCGGCGCCGAAGCCACGCCGGCGAGCAGGGCGATGGCAGCGAAAAGCGTCCGTCGAAAACCGCCCCGCGAAAGGATCATCCGGCGCGCCGCATGCCGCCACGCCGCGTGTCGCGCGCGCTTTCCTCGGCAAACAGCGAGGCCAATTGCTCGGTCATGGCGCCGGCCAGTTCCTCGGCATCGACGATGGTGACGGCGCGCCGATAATAGCGCGTGACGTCATGGCCGATGCCGATGGCCAAGAGTTCGACCGGCGAGCGCGTCTCGATCAGTTCGATGACGGCGCGCAGATGGCGTTCCAGATAGTTGCCCGGATTGACCGACAGCGTCGAATCGTCGACCGGCGCGCCGTCCGAGATCATCATCAGGATCTTGCGCTGCTCCGGCCGGGCGATCAGGCGGTTGTGCGCCCACAGCAGCGCCTCGCCGTCGATGTTTTCCTTGAGCAGGCCTTCGCGCATCATCAGGCCGAGATTGCGCCGTGCCCGCCGCCACGGATGGTCGGCGGATTTGTAGATGATGTGGCGCAAATCGTTGAGGCGGCCGGGGTTCGGCGGCTTGCCGTCCTTCAGCCACTTCTCGCGCGCCTGCCCGCCCTTCCACGCCCGCGTGGTGAAGCCGAGAATCTCGACCGAGACGCCGCAGCGTTCCAGCGTGCGCGCCAGGATGTCGGCGCAGGTGGCGGCGACAGTGATCGGCCGGCCGCGCATCGAGCCGGAATTATCGAGCACCAGCGTCACCACCGTGTCGCGGAATTTGGTGTCACGCTCCTGCTTGAAGGACAGCGGCTGCATCGGGTCGATGACGACGCGCACCAGGCGCGCCGGGTCTAGGTAACCCTCTTCCAGGTCGAAATCCCAGGACCGGTTCTGCTGCGCCATCAGGCGGCGCTGCAGCCGGTTGGCGAGCCGCCCGACGACGCCGGACAGATTGGCAAGCTGCTTGTCGAGGAAGGCGCGCAGCCGGTCGAGCTCTTCTTCTTCGCAAAGCTCCTCGGCCCCGACCGTCTCGTCGAAAGCGGTGGTGAAGACCTTGTAGTCGATTTCCTTCGGCAGGTTGGTGAAGGGATTGTCGTTGCGGCGCGCCTCGCCGGGCGTCTCGGCATCGGCATCGTCATCGTCGGAGAGATCGTCGGCGGTGGCGTCGGACGCTTCCGTCTCCGACGACTGCTCATCGTCGGCCGAAGCCTCGGCGTCCTCTGACTGCGACTGCTCGGAGCCGGAATCCTCTTCGCCGCCCTCCTCGCTCTGCTCCTCGCCTTGCGGCTGGTTGTCGTCATTGTCCTCGGAGTCTTCCGTCTCCTGGTCGTCGCCGAGTTCCTCGGCCATCTCCATGGAGGCGAGCATCTCGCGCACGACGCGGGCGAAGGCCTGCTGGTCGTCGAGCTTGGCCGAAAGCCCGTCGAGATCGGCCTTGGCCTTTTCCTCGACCCAGGGGCGCCAGAGCTCGACCAGCCGCTCGCCGCTCTTCGGGATCGACCTTCCGGTCAGCTTCTCGCGCACCATCAGCGCCAGCGCTTCCTCGATCGGCGCGTCGGCCTTGTCCTTGACGTCGACCAGATTGGCCTTGACGTATTTGTCCTCCAGCATCGAGCCGATATTGTCGGCGACGCCTTGCATGGCGCGGCTGCCGATCGCCTCGACACGGGCCTGCTCGACCGCGTCATAGATGGCGCGGGCCGCCTTGCCTTCCGGCGCCAGCTTGGTGTGGATGCGCTGATCGTGGCAGGCGCGCTTCAGCGCCATGGAATCGCCGAGGCCGCGGGTAATCGCAATGTCGGTCTTCGATGCCTTCTTCGGCAGTTCGGGCAGTCTCGCGCGGCTGCCGGCGAGCGCCGGCCTATCCTTGGCGAAGCCGACTTCCATTTCCTTGTCGCCGGCAATGGCGCGCATGCAGACGGTGACGGCGCGCTTGAAGCTATCGGCTTCAGACCCCGTCTTCGACTTGTTGCGCGTGTTGTCGCCCGGACCCGCCATCGAGACTCTGCTTAGCCCAGCACCACGTTGGCCGCGCTCTCCGGCAGGTCCTCGCCGAAGGCACGCTGGTAGAACTCGGCCACTACCGAGCGTTCCAGTTCGTCGCACTTGTTGAGGAAGGTCAGCCGGAACGCCATGCCTATATTGCCGAAGATCTCGGCATTCTCGGCCCAGGTGATGACGGTACGCGGGCTCATCACCGTCGACAGATCGCCGTTGATGAAGGCTGAGCGCGTCATGTCGGCGACGCGCACCATCTTGTTGACGATGTCCTTGCCTTTGCCGTCGCGATAGTGCTTGGCCTTGGCCAGCACGATGTTCACTTCATTGTCATGCGGCAGATAGTTCAGCGTGGTGACGATCGACCAGCGGTCCATCTGCGCCTGGTTGATCTGCTGCGTGCCGTGATAGAGGCCGGTGGTGTCGCCGAGACCCACCGTGTTGGCGGTCGAGAACAGCCGGAACGCCGGATGCGGACGGATGACCCGGCTCTGGTCGAGCAGCGTCAGGCGGCCCGACGATTCCAGCACGCGCTGGATGACGAACATCACGTCCGGACGGCCGGCGTCATATTCGTCGAAGCACAGCGCGACATTGTGCTGATAGGCCCAAGGCAGGATGCCGTCGCGGAATTCGGTGATCTGCAACCCGTCCTTGACGACGATGGCGTCCTTGCCGACGAGATCGATGCGGCTGACATGGCTGTCGAGGTTGACGCGCACGCAGGGCCAGTTGAGCCGGGCGGCGACCTGTTCGATATGGGTCGACTTGCCGGTGCCGTGATAGCCCGAGACCATGACGCGGCGGTTGTAGGCGAAGCCGGCAAGGATCGCCAAGGTGGTCGCCTTGTCGAACAGATAGTCCGGATCGATATCCGGCACATGTTCGCTGGTTACCGAATAGGCCGGCACCACCATCTTGGAGTCGAAGCCGAATTTGTCCTTCACCGAGACCGTCGTGTCGGGCAGGTTGGCGATGTCGCGATCGACCTTGTTCATATCTCTCAACGTCTCCACGGGCGAAACGTCCCGTTTCGCCGGCAATCGATTTTGTTCGGGGGCGGTCTTAAAGCCTTTTCCACCCTTATGAAAGTTGGAAAACGACACAAACCATTGGGTCGCTCAGCACAGGCCCGCCTGCTTGAGCACGCGATAGGCCTGCAGCACATCGCGGAACCGGTCTTCCGAACCTCTGTCGCCACCATTCGCATCCGGATGGTGGCGCTTCACCAGTTCCTTATAGCGCGCCTTGATATCCTTGCCAGTCGCCTTTGTATCAAGGCCAAGCGTTTCCAGCGCCTTGGCCTCAAGCGGCTTGGCCTTGCGCTCGCGCGCCTCACGCGGATCCTTCGGCCCCTTGAACAGATCGAACGGGTCGCGCATGCGGTTGTAGTAGCCGGCGCGGCCGGAGCGCATCTGCGCCATATCGGGCGACGAACGTGTCGAGGCGCCGTTGACGCCCATCTTCCAGGTCGGCCGGTGGCCGGTCATCGCTTCCTTCTGGAAGCGTGCGACCTCGGTGTCCGGCACGCCGGAGAAGTAGTTGAAGCCCTTGTTGTACTCGCGCACATGGTCGAAGCAGAAGCGGAAATACTCGCCCTCCTTCATCCGCCCGACCGGCGCGCGATGGGTGCCCGCCTCCTTGCAGCCGTCCCACTGGCAAATCGGCGAATGCGACTTCAGCTCCGCGTCCTTGTCGGGGCGGACGCGAATCTTCTCGAAATATTTGGGGTACGGCTTCATCTGACCCATTTATGGGGCGTTCGCAGATGCGAAACAAGAATTGACATTTTCGCGATCATCGCCCTAACCGCTGAATCGCGGCATAAAGCAGGCGAATGGCGGATTTTGTTGCGCGGTAGCGGCCCCCGTATGAACCGGTTTGCGGTTTTCACGCTGGCGCGCCGGCCATATGTGGTGAACGGAGACGACTATGTCCATACAGGCGACCATGGAAGACAAGATCAACAAGGCATTTTCGCCGGAGCGGCTGGTGATCATCAACGAAAGCCATCTTCATGCCGGCCACCATCATCACGGCTCCGACCATCACGGCGTCTATGACGGCACCGGCGAGACGCATTTTCGCGTCCGTGTCGTCGCGTCCGCCTTTGCCGGCATGAACCGCATCGACCGCCACCGCGCCGTCAACGAACTGCTCGCCGACGAATTGAAGGCCGGCGTGCACGCGCTGGCGATCGAACCGGCGGCTCCCGGCGAAAAGACCCGCTGGTAGGCCAGCCAGCCCTGTCACGGGCGCTCAGAGCACCGCTTCGATCAGGAACGGCCCCCGCCGCGACAAGGCACTGTCCAGAAGCGCATCGAACCGTTCGCAGGTCTCGGCGCGCGCGGCCTCCACGCCCATGCCTTTTGCCAGCGAGACCCAGTCCAGCGGCGGATGGTCGAGGTCGAGCATGCGCCTGGCGTTCTCGCCGATCGCCCCGACGCCGACATTCTTCATCTCGCCATGCAGGATGGCGTAGGTGCGGTTGGAAAAGACGATCGTCACCACATCGAGATTTTCCCGGGCCTGGGTCCACAGCCCCTGCACCGTGTACATGCCGCTGCCGTCTGCCTCCAGATTGATCACCTTGCGGTCGGGACAGGCGACTGCCGCCCCGGTCGCCATCGGGATGCCGCCGCCGATCGATCCGCCCGTACCCATCATGTAGTCGTGCGGCGCCGCATATGCCGACAGCGCGAAAAAGCGCCGCGCCGAGGTGACCGCTTCGTCGCAGATGATCGCATTGTCCGGCAGCTTGCGCGCCACCGACAGCGCGATGGCATCTTCGGTCAACTTGCCATTCGGCGTTGCCTCGTCCGGGAAAGCGGCCGCGAACGCCGTCTGCTGCGATGGCTTGACGCCGAGTTCCTCGCGAAGCGCTTCCAGCGCCGCATGGAGATCGTCGCCATGGGCGGCGAGCGTCAGCACCTGACAGTCTTCGCGGACCAGCCGTCCGGGTTTTCCCGGATAGGCGAAGAAGGCGACCGGCTCCTTGCCGCCGACCAGCACCAGGACGTCGATGTCCCTGAGCAGCGCCGTCGCGGCATCGACCGGATAGGGGATACGGGTCGGCGCCACGCGCCCGCGTCCGCGCTGCATCCGCGCGGTCAGGACCTCGCTGAACAGACGGACACCGCCTGCGGTGGAAATCTGGCCGGCAATGTCGAGCGCATCGGCGCGCGCGGCGCGCCCGCGCACGATCATGCCGACCCGCCCCGGAGCGGCACGGATCGCCGCGGCGATCTTGCGTACGGCGTCCATGTCGGCGGCTCGCGTCGGCGCCAGCTTCACCTTGCCGACCGGGACCGCGCCGACTTCACCCCAGGCGGCATCCGCCGGCAGGATCAGCGTCGCGACGCCCGGCGGCGTCAGCGAGGCGCGAAAGGCGGCTTCGGCTGCCGGCGCGACATCCTCAGGACCTTTGACGCGGCCGACCCAGTTCGACATCGGCGCCGCGAGGCCCTCGATATCGCTGGTGAGTGGTGCGTCGAGCGGCAAATGATAGGAGGCATGGTCGCCGACGATGTTGATCATCGGGCTCAAGGCGCGCCGGGCGTTGTGCATGTTGGCCAGGCCATTGGCCAGACCAGGCCCCGTATGCAGCAAAGTCGCGGCGGGACGGTCGGTCATGCGCGCATAGCCGTCGGCGGCACCGGTCACCACGCCCTCGAAAAGGCCGAGCACGCAACGCATTCGCGGTTTGCGGTCAAGCGCGGCGACGAAATGCATTTCGGACGTGCCAGGGTTGGCGAAACAGACCGTCACGTCATTGGCCAAAAGCACATCGCACAGGACATCGGCGCCATTCATGCAATTTTCTCCCCATCACGAAGCCAATAGCACTCGCCGATGGCCGCACGGCAATATCCCGCCGCCGCTTTTGGTCTGATCCAGTGCCGCTGACGCCTACGCTCCCCTTCAGCCGACCGTCGACTTCAGGAACGCCAGCGCGGCCGCCGTCAGCGCGTCGCCGTCTTCGCCGAAATCGCGATTGATCGACATGTGCGTATAGGCGCTGCCGTCGAACAGCGTGACCTTGGTACCGGTGGCGCGCAAGCGCTCGGCAAAGGCTTTCGACTCCTCGCCGCGACCCTCGGCGCGGGAATAGGCGATGAAGGTCGGCGGATGCTTGCCTCCGTCGACATGGCTCGCCGGCGACAATGCCGCCCATTGCGATGGATCGGAAAACACCCGGGCATAGGCCCGCACCATGCCGCCATTTTTCTCAAGCCTGGCGAGATCATAGGCCCTGGTATCGTCGAGAAGCAGCCCGGCGACGCCTGGCAGCCCGCCGCGCATTCCCGTCAGCGCAATCAGATGGCAGCCGGCCGAATGCCCCATGCCGACGATGCGCCTGGGATCGCCGCCATGCCCGGCAATATTGGCCCTGACATAGGCATAGGCCTTTTCGACATCGCTGGCCTGGGTGGCGACATCCACCTGCGGCAGCATGCGATAGTCGATGGAAACGAAGCAGAACCCATTGGCGAGCAGGAAAGCCGGCTTTGCACCCACCTGGCTGCGTTTGCCGAACTGCCAGGCCCCGCCATGGACGAAAAACACCACTGGCAGGTTTTTCGGGCCATCGGGAGCATAGATGTCAAGCTTGGCAGGCCCATAGTCGACGGTTTTTGGCGCGGGCTGGCGCAGGCGCAATGCCGCCGATGCTCCCAATGGCAACAGCGCCGTCACCGCGGCCAGAATGAGGCTTCGTCGATCGATCATCATGGTCTCCCGACCGTATCGGCCAAAGAGTGCCCGCAGGCGCCACGAGCGTCCAGTCAACGATTGGTAATACCAGAGGTACGGCTTGGCGATCGACCATCGATCCAAACTACGAGAATGACATTCGATTATCTTGGGACTCACCGCTGTCGACGAGGCCGGATCGACTGATCTTCGTCGAACTCGCATCGGGCCGTAGCTCTCGCCGTATCAGCCCGCTTCAAATGCACGGCTCTTTTTTGTTCAGTTCACGAAATCATATCTGCCCCTTGACGATCTCATCGCGCCATCACCACCTTCAGTATTGGATAAGCATTCCGGCCACACGGGGTGGCGTCCCAGGTTTCACTGCCAAATGCACGTTCTCTCCTTCATGTGAAGGGAACCACAATGCGCTCCGGCAGTTGAATATGATGAGCTAGCTGACAGCCAGAACGGCTCTGAGGGCAAAGCATCATGCGTGAGAATCAGTCCGACGTCTTCGATCTGTTTTCGGAGATTTATGCGAACGCGGCCCAGGAAGAAATCAGCCTCCAGCAGTATCTCCTTGCTTGCCGAGAGGACAAGTCGATGTATGCCTCGGCGCCTGAACGGATGGTCGAGGCAATCGGCGAACCAAACCTGGTCGACACCAGCAAGGATGAACGGCTCGGCCGCATTTTTTCGAACCGCACCGTCAAGGTCTATCCATCCTTCTCCGAGTTCTACGGGATGGAGGACACGATCGAGCGCATCGCCGGATATTTCCGCTATGCCTCCCAGGGGCTCGAGGAGCGCAAGCAGATCCTCTACCTCCTCGGCCCCGTCGGCGGCGGCAAATCCTCCCTTGCCGAACGGCTGAAGAAACTGATGGAGGAACGGCCGATCTACACGCTGAAGGCCGGCAGCCAGATCAGTCCGATTTTCGAATCGCCGCTTGGCCTTTTCCATCCCGACCGCATGGGAGACCTGCTGGAGGATAAATACGGGATAGCCCGGCGCCGTCTGAACGGACTTATCTCGCCCTGGGCGGCCAAGCGGCTCGACGAACTGTCGGGCGATATTTCCAAGTTCAGTGTCGTCAAGCTGATGCCGTCGCGGCTGCGCCAGATCGGCATTGCCAAGACAGAGCCCGGCGACGAGAACAACCAGGACGTCTCGGCCTTGGTCGGCAAGGTCGATATCAGGCAATTGGAAAATTTCAGCCAGTCCGATCCGGACGCCTATTCCTACAGCGGCGGCCTGAACCGGACCACGCAAGGCCTGCTCGAATTCGTCGAGATGTTCAAGGCGCCCATCAAGGTCCTGCACCCGCTGCTCACGGCGACCCAGGAAGGCAGCTACAACGGCACTGAGAATTTCGGCGCCTTCCCCTATCAAGGCATCATCATTGCCCATTCCAACGAATCGGAATGGCAGCAGTTCAAGAACAACAAAAACAACGAGGCCTTTCTGGACCGCATCCTCGTGGTCAAGGTGCCATATTGCCTGCGGATCACCGAAGAGAGGCATATTTACGAGAAATTGCTGCGCGAGAGCGAACTGGCCGGCAGCCCCTGCGCACCTGAAGTGCTGGACATTCTCAGCCGGTTCACCGTCTCGACTCGCCTTGCCGAGCACGACAATTCGCCGCTCTATACCAAGATGCGCGCCTATGACGGTGAAAACCTCAAGGAGGTCGATCCCAGGGCCAAGTCCGTTCAGGAGTATCGCGACGCAGCCGGCGTCGACGAGGGCATGACCGGCGTAAGCACGCGCTTCGCCTTCAAAATCCTGTCGCAGACGTTCAACTACGACACCAACGAGGTCGCGGCGGACCCGGTGCACCTGATGTACATCCTGGAAGAGGCGATCAAGCGCGAGCAGTTCCCGAAGGAAACGGAAGCCGCCTATCTCGAATTCATCAAGTCGGAGCTCGCGACCCGCTATGCCGAGTTCATCGGCCACGAAATCCAGAAGGCCTATCTGGAGTCATATAGCGAATATGGCCAGAACCTTTTCGACCGCTACATCGCCTATGCCGACGCATGGATCGAGGATCAGGACTACAAGGACCCCGATACCGGCCAGATCCTCGACCGCGAGATCCTGGACAAGGAACTGTCGCAGGTCGAAAAGCCGGCCGGCATCGCCAATCCCAAGGATTTTCGCAACGAAGTGGTCAAATTCACATTGCGCGCCCGGGCGCGCAACCATGGCCGCAATCCGTCATGGACCAGCTATGAAAAGCTGCGTGAAGTGATCGAGAAGCGGATGTTCGGACAGGTTGAAGACCTTCTGCCCGTGATCAGTTTCGGCTCCAAACAGGACAGCGTCACGGAAAAACGCCACAATGAATTCGTGCAGCGCATGGTGCAACGTGGTTACACCGAGCGGCAGGTGCGCCGGCTTGTCGACTGGTACATGCGTGTGAACAAGGCGGGTTGAGGCAGGCCCGGATGCTTCCATGCCGATCTTTATCGACAGACGCCTGAATCCGAAGGACAAAAGCCTGGGCAACCGCCAGCGGTTTCTGAAGCGCGCGCGGGAGGAACTCAAGCGAAACATCCGCGACCAGGTCCGCGCCGGCCGCATCGCCGAGGTTGACCGGGAGCATGCCGTGCCCATGCCCCGGAAAGGCACCAGCGAGCCGGTCTTCAGCGATGCCAGGGACAGCGGCCGGCGCCAGCACATCTTGCCTGGCAACAGAACTTACATTTCCGGAGATCTGATCCCCAAGCCAGGTCTGGGAGGCCTGGGCTCTTCGTCTCCGGGAAATAGCGAATCCGAAGACGATTTTCGTTTCATGTTGTCACGCGAGGAGGTTCTCGATCTTTTCTTCGAGGATCTTGAACTGCCCGATCTGGTCAAGCTCAATCTCAAGCAGATATTGACGTTCAAGCCGAAGCGGGCGGGCTTCAGCGCCAGCGGCTCGCCGACCAACATCAATGTCGGCCGCACGATGCGCAACAGCCATGGTCGCCGCATTGCGCTCCGGCGTCCCAAACAGGCGCAATTGGATGAGATCGCCCGCCAGCTTGCACTGCTCGAAGCGCAACCCCCGAACGCGGCAAGGCGCGAACGCATCGCTGCCCTGCGCGAAGAACTCGATTTGATGGAGCGTCGTCGCCGGCGAATTTCCTATGTCGACCCGGTCGACATCCGCTTCAACCGCTTCGACCCCCAGCCGCAGCCCAATGCCAGCGCCGTCATGTTTTGCCTGATGGATGTGTCGGGATCGATGGGGGAGCGCGAAAAGGATCTGGCCAAACGCTTCTTCGTGCTGCTCCACCTATTCCTGACGCGGCGTTATGAGCGGACGGACATCGTTTTCATTCGTCACACCCACGAGGCCCAGGAAGTCGACGAGCAGACGTTCTTCTACCATACCCAGAGCGGCGGCACGGTCGTTTCCACGGCGCTCGAGGAAATGCACCGCATCATTGAACAGCGCTATCCCCCGACGGAATGGAACATCTATGCCGCCCAGGCCTCCGACGGCGACAATTTCGCCACCGATTCCGAACGCTGCATCGAGCTGCTCGGCGGCAAACTGATGCGGTTGTGCCAGTATTTCGCCTATGTGGAGATCATCGACGAGCGCGAAAGCCATATTTTTGGGTCGACCGAAAATGGCACCTCGCTTTGGCGCGCCTACAGCGCCATCGAGCAGAAATGGCCGAATTTCCAGATGCGGCGCATCGCATCCCCAGCGGATATCTACCCCGTCTTTCGCGAGCTCTTCGCCAGGCAGCCGGCGATGCGTGCGAGCGCGTGAGGTATGTCGGATGGCTAGCCAAGCCGGTAAATCCAGGTTGCTTTTCTCAGGGTCCGACTGGGACTTCAAGACACTGTCGCGAGCCTATGACGAGATCGAGGCAATCGCGATCGATCAGCTTCACCTCGACACCTACCCGGTGCAGATGGAGGTTATTTCCTCGCAGCAGATGCTCGACGCCTACTCCTCGGTCGGCATGCCGCTGATGTACCGGCATTGGTCGTTCGGTAAGCATTTCCTCTACAACGAGCTTCTTTACCGCAAAGGTGGGCGCGGGCTGGCTTATGAGCTGGTCATCAATTCCGATCCCTGCATCGTCTACCTGATGGAAGAAAACACCATGGCCCTGCAAGCCTTGGTGACGGCCCATGCCGCACTCGGACACAACCATTTCTTCAAGAACAATCACCTTTTCCGCCAGTGGACGGACGCAGGCGGGATTCTGAGCTATCTGGACTTCGCGAAAGGCTACATCACCCGGTGCGAGGAGCGTTACGGTCTCGCCGCCGTGGAAGCGGTTCTCGATTCGGCTCACGCGCTGATGGAGCAAGGCGTGTTCCGATACCACCGGCCGCCGAAACTCTCGTCGGAACAGCAACGCGAAGGCCTTCGCGAACGTCTCGAATACGAGGAGCGCTCCTACAATGATCTGTGGCGGACTCTGCCTCCGGTGCAGGACGCCGACAAGGCCGAAGCCGGGGAAGAAGTCTTGGCTGAACGGAAAAAATCGCTGAGCCTGCCCGAGGAGAACCTGCTCTATTTCCTGGAAAAGAACAGCCTCGTCCTGGAACCTTGGCAACGCGAGATCCTCCGCATTGTCCGGGTCATCGCACAGTATTTTTACCCGCAGCGGCAAACCCAGGTCATGAATGAGGGGTGCGCCACTTTCGTCCATTATACCTTGATGAACATGTTGTTCGACCGTGGCCGGATCAATGAAGGCACCATGCTCGAAATCCTGCGCAACCACTCGAACGTGATCTTCCAGCCTTCCTTCGACGACCCGCGGTTTTCCGGCATCAACCCCTATGCCCTCGGCCTTGACATGATGCAGGACATCCAGCGCATCTCGACCGAGCCGACGGCGGAAGACCGCGACTGGTTTCCCGACATTGCCGGCCGCGGCGACTGGCTCGAAACCTTGCTCGACGCCTGGGCCAATCACCGGGACGAATCCTTTATTCGCCAATATCTCAGTCCGACCCTGATCCGGAAATGGCGACTCTTCGTGCTGGCCGACGGCTCCGACCGACCGCACTACGAAGTCGCATCGATCCACGACGAGCGGGGCTACAGCAAGATACGGGCCGCGCTGGCCCAAAACTATGATTGGGGCGCAAACCGGCCCGACATCCAGATCGTGGACGTGGACTTGCTCGGCGACCGGCATTTGCGACTTCAGCACAAGGTGAAGGACGGCATCCTGCTCGACAATGAGAGCCGCGACGCAACACTTCGCCACATCCGAAGCCTTTGGGGCTATGAGGTCAGCCTGGCGTCGGTCGATGCGGAAACAGACGCAACGCTTAGCGAACGCTGGACCAAGGACTGCTGAGCGCCGGACGGATCCGTTTCAGCGCGACGCGCTTAAGCGTCGGCGGCCGGCCTGATCCTCAACCGGGCAATCCGGTTCTTGTCGCGTTTCATCACGGTGAAGCGCTTGCCGTGGAAGGTGAAAGCCTGTTTTTCCTCGGGGATCGACTGCGTCTCGTGAATGACGAGGCCGGCAATGGTGGTCGCCTCCTCGTCGGGCAGGTTCCAGTCGAGCGCCCGGTTCAGGTCGCGAATCGGCACCGTGCCCTCGACGACGACGGAACCGTCGGCTTCCTGCTTGACGCCATGGATGTCGACATCATGCTCGTCGGCGATCTCGCCGACGATCTCCTCGATGATATCCTCCAGCGTCACCAGCCCTTCGACCTCGCCATATTCGTCAACGACGACGGCAAAATGCGCCTTGCGGCGCAGGAAGGCGTTGAGCTGTTCCTGCAACGTCGTGGTGTCCGGCACAAACCAGGGTTTCGAGGCGATCTTCATCACGTCGATCTTGGAAAAGTCGTTGCCGACTTCGTTCAACGCGCGCAGCAGGTCCTTGGCGTGCAGCACCCCGACGATGTTGTCGAGCGAGCCCTTCCACAACGGCATGCGCGTGTGCGGGCTCTGCAGGATCTCGCGCACCACCGCTTCCGGCGCATTGTCGGCATTGACCGAGCGCATGTTGGTGCGGTGCACCATGACATCGGAGACTTCGAGCTCCTCGAGATCGAACAGGCCGCCAATGCGATCACGATCCTCGCGCACCACCTGACCGTCGCGGCGGAAATCGTCGACCGCACCGCGCAACTCGTCCTGGCTCGAGCGCTGCGGCTCGATGCGCGACAGCTCGTAGCCGAACATGGCAAGCAGGCGCGTGCGCACGGCAACGATCAGCAGGATGAGGATTGCAAGGACGGCGACGACGCCCCAGCCCGTCTCGTTACTCATCTCAGCCGGCTTTCCCGTTGGCCGGGTGGTTCTCCCGGAGGAACGACAGCACTTCCGAAGCCGGCACGTCCTTGGCGATGAAGGCCTGGCCGACGCCGCGCGTCAGGATGAAGGTCAGCGCGCCGCGCGACACCTTCTTGTCCTGGGTGATGAAGGCCAGCAGTGCCTCGGCGTCGGGCAGATCGCCAGGAATGTCGGCCATGCGCCACGGCAGCCCAACGGCGCGCAGATGGGTCTCGACGCGCGCCGCGTCGTCGGGGCTGGCCAGATTGAGGCGCGAGGAGAACCGGTGCGCCAGCGCCATGCCGATGGCGACCCCCTCGCCATGGACGAGGCGGGCGCCGTCATACTGCGTGGCGGCTTCCAGCGCGTGGCCGAACGTGTGGCCGAGATTGAGCAGCGCCCGGTCGCCGGTCTCGAACTCGTCGCGGGCGACGACGTCGGCCTTGGCGCGGCAGGCCTCGGCAATCGCCTGCGCCCTCTCCGGGCCGCCGGCGAACACCTGCCTCCAGTTTTCTTCCAGCCAGGCGAAGAATTGCGGCCGGTCGATCAGCCCGTATTTGGCGAGCTCGGCATAGCCGGCGCGGAATTCGCGGATCGGCAGCGTGTCGAGCACTTCGGTGTCGGCCAGCACCAGCTTCGGCTGATGGAAAACACCGACGAGGTTCTTGCCGCGTGGACTGTTGATGCCGGTCTTGCCGCCGACGGAGGAATCGACCTGGGCCAGCAGCGAGGTCGGGATCTGCACGAAATTCATGCCGCGCCGCACGATGCCGGCGGCAAAGCCGGCAAGGTCGCCGATGACGCCGCCGCCCAAGGCGATGACGATGTCGCCGCGCTCCAGCCTGGCGGCCAGCACGCCGTCGACCACCTCTTCGAGATGGACAAAACTCTTGGTCTTCTCGCCGGGCGGCAATGTGATGACGGCGGGCTGGATGCCGCCCTTTTCGAGCCCGGTCTTCAGCGCCTCGAGATGCACCGCCGCGACATTGGCGTCGGTGATGACGGCCGCGCGCGTGCCCGGCAGCCGGCGCGAGATCTCCTCACCCGCGCGGGACAGCAACCCTGAGCCGATGAGTATGTCGTAGGCCCGGTCGCCAAGCCCGACTTCGACGGTGACAGGCTGATCCACGCTCACGATTCGACCTCGCCTGTCGCGGCATTTTCCTCGATGCCGAAATGCCGGCAGAGCGCCTCCAGCACCTCGGCGGCGATGATTTCCTTGCGGTCGTCGCGGGTCGGCACGGTGACATCAGCGGTTGCGTAGACCGGATAGCGCTCGCCCATCAGCCGCTCCAGCACGGCACGGGGATCGGCGCTCTTCAACAGCGGCCGGTTCTGCTTCTTGGAGACGCGTTCCATCAAGAGGTCGAGCTCGGCCTTCAGCCACACCGACACGCCATGCGTGGCGACGGCCTCGCGCATCTGTGCGTTCATGAAGGCGCCGCCGCCCGTGGAGAGCACCTGGGGGCCATTTTCCAGCACGCGCAGGATGACACGCTGTTCCAGCGCCCTGAACTCGGTTTCGCCATAGCGCTCGAACAGCTCCGGCACGGTCATGCGCGAGACGCTTTCGATCTCCTGGTCGCTGTCGATGAAGGGCAGCGAAAGCATCGTCGCCACCTTGCGGCCGATCGCCGTCTTGCCGGCGCCCATCAGCCCGACAAAGACGATGGACCGGCTGCCCAGCCGGTTAACCAGCGCGGCGCTGGTCTCGCCTGGAGGATTTGCGTGTAGCGCGTTCATGACACCATGACGGTTCTGGGGCCCTCTTTGCCGGCGTATCGACATGAAAAGCCCGTTTGCGTCAAGCATGCCGAGTAGAGGCAAGCCTATATCGGCCAAGGAATGCCTGCATCAGAAGTTGCTAACAAGCCTCCGCTTCGTCCTTGAATTGGCCGGATTGGCGTCCCATAAGGGCACAGGGTTTGGAAACGCAGAACAAGAAGACGGGCGAAGATTGATGCCGACACTGTTTCGCTTTGTCGTGACCGTCGCGATTCTGGCCGGCATTGCCTATGGTACGATGTTCGCGCTGGTGATGTTCGTCGAACCGAAAAAAGCGGAGATGAGCGTGCGCATCCCGTTGGAAAAGCTGAATCCCAAAAAGAACTGAATCCCAAGAAGAACTGATCCTCAAGGATGAACAGCGCCGCCCGCATCGAGGCTTTCCTGGAAATGATGAGCGCCGAGCGTGGTGCTGCCGAGAACACGCTTTCCTCCTATCGCCGCGATCTCGAAGACGCTTCGAACGGGATCGATGGCGGGCTTGCCGGTGCGGCGGCCGCCGACATCCGCGCCTATCTCGACGACATCGCCGTCCGCGGCTTCGCGCCGACGTCACAGGCGCGCAAATTGTCTGCGATCCGTCAGTTCTTCAAGTTTCTCTACGCCGAGGGCCTGCGCGGCGACGACCCGACCGGCACGCTGGACAGCCCGAAAAAGGGACGGCCGCTGCCCAAGACGATGTCCGAGGCCGACACCGGCAGGCTGATCGACCGCGCCGCCACCGAAGCCGGCGACGCCGGGCTCGGCCATGCTGACAGGCTGGCGGCCCTGCGCCTGCATGCGCTGGTCGAGGTGCTGTACGCCACGGGTCTGCGCGTTTCCGAACTGGTCGGCCTGCCGGTGACGGTGGCGCAGCGCGACGACCGCTTCTTCATGGTGCGCGGCAAGGGCGACAAGGAACGCATGGTGCCGCTGTCGGCCAAGGCGCGCGCGGCGATGCGAACCTGGCTTGCCGCCCGGGCCGGAGTGCCCGCCTTCGCAGAAAGCCCGTTCCTGTTTCCGGCCGCCTCCGACAGCGGCTATCTTTCCCGCCAGGTCTTTGCCCGCGATCTGAAAGGGCTGGCGGCGCGGGCCGGCATCGCCTCGGCCAAGATTTCACCACACGTGCTGCGCCATGCCTTTGCCAGCCATCTCCTGCAGAACGGCGCCGATCTCAGGGCCGTGCAGCAGTTGCTTGGCCATGCCGACATATCGACGACACAGATTTACACCCATGTGCTGGAGGAGCGGCTGGTGCGGCTGGTCAACGATCATCATCCGCTTGCCGACTAGGCCTCATATCGCTATGTGAGGACGACATTTCACCGCCCGGGGCCTTGGATTAAACGGTTCCGCAGTCATTGCCTTCCGACGTATCGGTCCGCTCACGCATGTACAATTACCTCGATTTCGAAAAGCCGGTGCAGGATCTTGAGCTCAAGATCCTCGAGCTGAAGAAGCTTGCCGAGAATGGCGAGGCGGTCGATGTCGCCGACGAGATCACCAGGCTGGAGAAGCGGTCGCGCGACGCGCTGCGCGATCTCTACAAGGCGCTGACGCCTTGGCAGAAAGTGCAGGTGGCGCGCCACTCCGACAGGCCGCACTGCGTCGACTACATCAAGGGCCTGTTCAGCGATTTCACGCCGCTCGCCGGCGACCGCAATTTCGGTGAGGACCAGGCGATCGTCGGCGGTTTCGCCCGCTTCCGCGGCGAGCCCATCGCGATCATCGGCCAGGAGAAGGGTTCGGATACGACCAGCCGGCTGAAGCACAATTTCGGTTCGGTGCGCCCTGAAGGCTATCGCAAGGCGGTGCGGCTGATGGAGCTTGCCGACCGCTTCAAGATCCCGCTCCTGACCCTGGTCGACACGGCGGGTGCCTATCCCGGCGTCGGCGCCGAGGAGCGGGGCCAGGCGGAAGCCATCGCCCGCTCTACCTCGGCCTGCCTTGCGCTCAAGGTGCCGTCGATTTCGGTGGTCATCGGCGAAGGCGGTTCTGGCGGCGCCATCGCGATCGCCACCGCCAACCGTGTCTACATGCTCGAACACGCCATCTATTCGGTGATTTCGCCGGAGGGCGCGGCCTCGATCCTGTGGCGCGACACCACCCGCTCCAAGGACGCGGCGACCAACATGAAGATCACCGCGCAGGATCTTTTGGAATTGAAGATCATCGACGCCATCATCCCCGAGCCGATGGGCGGCGCCCAGCGCGCGCCCGAGACGGTGATTGCCGCGACCGGCGACCTCATTGCCAAGACGATGAAGGACTTTGCCGGCGCCAACACCGATTTCCGCGAGCAGCGCCGCGAGAAATACCTGGCGATGGGGCGCAGCCTCTGACCCGCTGACGTCGGAACGAGGTCATCGGAAGCGGCTTGCCCACCGCAATGTGGCGTCAATGAGCAATTTCGCCACAAAAATGCCGCCGCATTCGGGTCAATGAAGTTGCAACGAAGGGTTGGGAAGTTGCCACGAAGGCTCGGGAAATTGCCGCGAAGGGGTTGACCGACGCTTGCGGTAAGGAATTTTCAAGGTTAACGGGCTTACGGTCCGTCGGTGTTCAGCATGTGGGCTCGGCCGTTTCGAAGCCATTGGCCCGAGGGAAAAGACATAGCCGTATCCATGTTTGCCAAGCTCGCCCGTACCGGAGTCCTCGTCGCCTCGATCGCTATCGCCGGCTGCAATGATTCGTCGATGAAGGACTTTGCCCCGGAGGCCAACAAGCCGCTGCCGGACAAGATCCTGGCCGACATGAAGGCCAAGGGCATGGTGCGCACCTCCTCGGTGATGGCACGTATCTTCAAGGAAGAAGGCAAGCTCGAAATCTGGAAGGCCAAGACCAACGGCCGTTACGACATGGTCGCCAGCTACGACATCTGCAAATGGTCGGGCAAGCTCGGTCCGAAATACACCGAGGGCGATCGCCAGGCGCCGGAAGGCTTCTACACGGTTCGCCCGTCGCAGATGAACCCGCGCTCGAACTACCATCTGTCCTTCAACATCGGCTTTCCCAACGCCTATGACCGTGCCAACGGCCGCACCGGCCAGAACCTGATGGTGCACGGCGCCTGCTCGTCCTCGGGCTGCTATTCGATGACCGACGCGCAGATCGAGCAGATCTATGCCTTCGGCCGCGACGCCTTCCAGGGCGGGCAGACCGAGTTTCAGGTCGAGGCCTTTCCGTTCCGCATGACCGCCGCCAACATGGCGCGCTATCGCAACGACCCGAACTACGAGTTCTGGAAGATGCTGAAGGTCGGCTACGACAATTTCGAGATCACCAAGGTGCCGCCGAAGGTCGACGTCTGCGAAAAGCGCTACGTCTTCAACCAGGTCGCCCCCGACGGCCAGACATTCGATCCGACCGGACCGTGCCCGGCGACCACGCAGCCGGATTCGCTGAAGAGCGCCTACAACGCCTATCAGAGCACCTATGACGCGGCGTTCACCGGCGCGCTCAAGGCCAGCGTGCCGCCGCCCAGGCCGACCATCGCCGGCATCAAGGAAGCCAGCATCGTCTCCGACTGGTCGAAGCGCCGGGCGCGCGGCGAGCGCGTGCCGATCGACCCGCCTTCGCTCAATTCCAATGGCACGGTGACCGAGACGACGCGCATGGGCCGCATCGATTCGCCGACCGGCCGCAAGATGGCTGCACTCGACGCCGAGAAAGCCGCCAAGCAGAAGGCCGAGGAGCAGAGGCTGGCTGCGATAGAGGCTGCCAAGCAGGCCAAGGAAGCCGCCAAGGCACAGGCGCTCGCCGAGAAGGAAGCGGCCAAGGCCGCCAAGGAGGCGCCTGCCGCCACCGCCACCATAGCCGCCCCGACCGAGGCCGCGCCGGAAGCCGAAACGCAGGCCGCCAATGCCGATGAGAGCCGGGTTACCAAGCTCAAGAACAAGCTGCTCGGCATGTTCGGCGGCTGAGGTTCTATCCTTGGCCGGACGCACCGCGATCTATGATCTCAAGGGGCTGAATTGTCCCCTACCCGTGCTTAAAGCGAAAAAACGTCTTGCCGGCATGCCGCCGGGCAGCAGGCTTTGGCTCGAGACCACCGATCCGCTCGCCGTCATCGACATTCCCGCTTTCTGTTCCGACGCCGGCCATCAGTTGATCGAAACGGCGGCTGTCGTGGGCGGCCACCGTTTTCTGGTCGAACGCGGCGCGCAGGGATCATAGCGTTTACCGCCCGGCAATCGCCAGCGGATTGTTTTCCAGCGCCGAGCGGTCGGGCGTGTCGATCGAGGGCCGGTTGGTGAAGGCGGCGAACAGCCGGCGCACATAGTCTTCCGGCATGTCGAGCGTGATCAGCACCAGCCGCGTGCCACGTTGGCTGTCCGGCCAGGAGGGCAACTGCACCGGCGGATGCAGGATCTTCTGCACGCCATGCACGACCAGCGGCCGCGACGGATCTTCCTGCAATTCGATGACGCCCTTCATGCGCAAGAGGTGTTCGCCATGCGTCGAGCGCAGAAGGTCGAGAAACATTTCGATGGCCGAAAACGGCACCGGACCATCATGCACCAGTGAATAGGAGCGCACGCGCTGGTCGTGCCGGTGACCATGATCGTGCCCTTCATGGTGATCGTGCCCGTCATGGTGATGGTCATGATGGTGGTGATCGTGCGCCGCTTCCTCGCCGAGCCAGCGCCGCACGTCCGCGGATTTGGTGGCTGGATTGTAGAGGCCGCAGTCGAACAGCGCCGCCACGCCCGTCCCCGTATCGCCGGCATCGAGCAGTTCGGCACCCGGATTGATCTGCCGCAGGCGCGCCCGCAGCATTTCGAGTTCTACGGGGCCGGTAACCAGGTCGGCCTTGCTCAGCACGATGCGGTCGGCGACCGCGACCTGCTTGACCGCCTCGACATGGGCATCGAGCGTGGCGTCGCCATTGACCGCATCGACCAGCGTGATGACGCCGTCGAGCCGGAAAGCCTGGACCAGCGCCGGATGCGCCATGATCGATTGCAGCACGGGCGCCGGATCGGCGAGACCAGTGGTCTCGACGATGACGCGGGCAAGGCGTGCGATGCGCCCGGTCTGCAGCCGGTCGACCAGGTCGGCCAGCGTATCGACCAGTTCGCCGCGCACCGTGCAGCACAGGCAGCCATCGGAAAGCTGGATGATGCCGTCGGAGGCCTGCTCGACAAGCAGATGGTCGATCGCCACCTCGCCGAACTCGTTGATGATAACCGCCGTGTCGGCCAGCGCCGGATCCTTCAGCAGCCGGTTGAGCAGGGTCGTCTTGCCGGCGCCGAGGAAGCCGGTCAGCACCGAGACGGGTATCGGGAAGCTCGCCATTGCGGTCAGTTCGCGGTCTTGGCGGGCCGGTCACCTTGCGCGTCGGCGCCTGCTACCTTGGGACCGGTGCCCGCGGGCTGGGGTTTGTCCGGCCGCCAGGTCGGGATCGGCACGTCGGCATATTCCTGGCCGCCCTGGTCGAGCATCGCCTTCGGCGCCGGGCCGGTGGCGCCGCCAAGACCGACGGCAACCAGCGTCGGCACATGGTCGAGCTTTACCTGGTAGGGCGATTTCGGCACGTCCTTGGCCAAGGCGGGCGGCGCTTCGGATTGCTCCTCGGGCGTCTTCTTCCTGCAGACCTCGTCATGCATGTCGTTGGGCGAGACCGTATCGCCGTAGGGCGCCAGCGTGGCGACGGTGGCCGAGCCGGCGGCGGGCGCGCCAAAACCTTGGTCGAGCAGTCTGGCCGCGGCCTCGGCACGGCTGACCGCCGACCTCTCGCCAAGCACCACCGCCACCAGCGAGCGCCCGTTGCGCGTCGCCGAACCGATCATGTTGAAGCCGGAAGGGCAGACAAAGCCGGTCTTCATGCCGTCGGCGCCGGGATAGCGGCCGATCAAGAGATTGTAGTTCGGGATCGCCTTCTTGCCGACCGCGAGCCCCTCGATCGAGAACCATGGCGCATATTGCGGAAATTCCCGGCGTATCGCCATCACCAGCACGGCAAGGTCGCGCGCCGTGGTGTACTGGTCCGGCGAATAAAGGCCGTTCGGATTGACGAAATGGGTGCCGTTCATGCCGAGCCGGACTGCTTCGGCGTTCATTCGTTCGGCAAAGGCCGCTTGCGAGCCGCCGATATTCTCACCGACCGCCATGGCGATGTCGTTGGCCGATTTGACCAGCATCATCTTCAGCGCATTGTCGAGCCGCATCACCGAACCCGGCTTGAAGCCCATCTTGCTTGGCGGCTCCGCGGCCGAGTGTTTCGTCACCTTGATCGGCGAATCGAGCTGGACTTCGCCGGCCGCGATCGCCCGGAAGGTCACGTAGGCGGTCATCAGCTTGCTCAGCGAGGCCGGGTACCAGCGCTTGAAGGCATCCTGATGCTGCAGGATCTGCCCGCTCTTGAGGTCGAAGACAACCACCGGATTGGCCAGCGTCGGCCCAGCCAGGACCGACAGCATGGTTGCGCCAGCCGAGAATAGTTTGAGGAAATGCCTGTGCCGCATGATCAAATCCGAAATCGCCTCTTGCCGTAGTCGCCCCTGGCTCCGTAAGATTTCGTTACGTGACCGGCAGCATAACGAGTCCGCCCCTCAAAAACGGACCGCATCGTTGCGGTGTTATTTACCCTATGTGACGCCAACATGGCAAAAGTGCCTGACGATCACAATTGAAAGGCAGCGGGCCAGCCCGCCTGCTCCAACAGCGAGATGGAACCACCATGCCAATCCTGAACCGAGCCGCCGAGATGCAGGACGAAGTCGCCGGCTGGCGCCAACACCTGCACCAGACGCCAGAACTGAACTTCGACGTCTTCAAGACCGCCGCCTTCGTGACCGAGAAGCTGAAGGAGTTCGGCTGCGACGACGTGGTGACCGGCCTCGGCAAGACCGGCGTCGTTGGCATCATTCGTGGCCGCCAGGGCGACGGCGCCACCATCGGCCTGCGCGCCGACATGGATGCGCTGCCGCTCAACGAGATCACCGGCAAGCCTTACGCTTCGACCGTTCCCGGCAAGATGCACGCCTGCGGTCATGACGGCCACACGGCGATGCTTCTGGGCGCGGCGAAATATCTCGCCGAAACACGCAATTTCGCGGGCTCCGTGGCGGTGATCTTCCAGCCGGCCGAGGAAGGCGGCGGCGGCGGCAACGAGATGGTCAAGGACGGCATGATGGAGCGCTTCGACATCTCCAAGGTGTTCGGCATGCACAACATGCCGGGCCTGCCTGTCGGCCAGTTCGCGATCCGGCCGGGCCCGATCATGGCGGCGACGGCCGAATTCACCATCACCGTGAAGGGCCGCGGCGGCCACGCCGCCATGCCGCACGGCACGATCGACCCGATCGTCATCACCAGCCACCTGGTCGGCGCGCTGCAGACCATCGCTTCGCGCAGCACCGATCCGGTCGAGGCGGTGGTGGTGTCGGTGACCAAGTTCCATGCCGGCGATGCCTACAACATCATTCCGGAATCGGCCGAGATCGCCGGCACGGTGCGCACCTTGCGCAAGGAAATCGCCAAGAAATCCGAAGAGCGCATCCGCACCATCTGCGAAGGGCTGGCGATCGCCTTCGGCGCCAAGATCGAGGTCGACTACCAGGCCAATTACCCAGTGACCTTCAACCACGCGGAAGAGACGGTGTTCGCCAGCGACATCGCGGCCAACGTCGCCGGCGACGCCCATGTCCACCGCGGCATCCAGCCGGTGATGGGCGGCGAGGACTTCTCCTACATGCTGGAAGCCCGCCCCGGAGCCTTCATCTTCATCGGCAATGGCGACACCGCCGGCCTCCACAACCCGGCCTATGATTTCAACGACGAGGCCATCCCGCACGGCATGAGCTACTGGGTGAAACTGGCCGAAACCGCGCTGGCCGCCTGAGGCGCGCGGTGACGAACGATGACAAGAGGCCGCCGAATTGCCTTCGGCCGGCCTCTTTAATTGCCTTCGGCCAGCCTCTTGGCGAAACGATCCGAAGCGGCTATGTGTCGGGCCGCGTGGTCCCGTAGCTCAGTAGGATAGAGCGGCAGATTCCTAATCTGTAGGTCACAGGTTCGATTCCTGTCGGGATCACCATGCATTTCAAGGATTTAGCGAGAAATCTGCCGCATTTTCCTGAGAAATTTTGAGAGACTTAGTACGGCAAATTTCGCTGACTTTTATGATTTGGATGGACGCCGTCTTTTTCAAGAGAACAATCCGTCTGCCTGTGGGTCGTGTTTGGGGCCTGCAGATGGTCGGCTTTTTGGCAAGGTAGCTTGGAAAGCAGCTGTTCCGGGGACCAGAGATAAGGGCGCTCATTGTGCCATAGCCCCCCACGTTCCTTGACATCGGGTATTTATCCGAAATTATGGAGGAAACAAGGATCGCAAGCATGACGGGAATCGCGCTGTCGGGCGTATCAAAGCACTTTGGCGCAGTCGAAGTGATCCGCGGCGTCAGCCTGGACATTGAACCAGGAGAGCTGGTCGTGTTTCTCGGTCCGTCCGGTTCTGGCAAGACGACGCTGTTGCGGATGATCGCCGGCCTCGAAAGCATTGACGAGGGCACGCTGACGATCGACGGGGTGCGCTCGGAGAACCTGGCGCCGGGCAGGCGCAACGTTGCGATGGTCTTCCAGAACTATGCGCTTTATCCACATATGACAGTCGCGGAGAACATGGCCTTTGGGCTGAGGAACATTCGTGTCGCGCCGGATGTCATACGCCAGCGGATCGCTGAGGCTGCGCGCATCCTGGAGATCGAAGCGCTGCTCAATCGGCGGCCGTCGCAGCTCTCCGGCGGGCAGCGCCAGCGCGTGGCCATCGGGCGGGCAATCGTCAAGGAGCCCAAGGCATTCCTGTTCGACGAGCCGCTCTCCAATCTGGACGCGGCGCTTCGGGCCCGTACGCGCGTCGAGCTTGCCGAGCTGCATCAACGTTTGAAGTCGACGATGATCTACGTCACCCACGACCAGGTGGAAGCGATGACCCTCGCCGACCGTATTGTGATCCTCAACGACTGCCGGATAGAGCAGATGGGAAGACCCGACGAGGTCTATGCACGTCCGGCATCGCGCTTCGTCGCGACCTTCGTCGGATCTCCGGCGATGAACATTCTGCCCGTTACGGTTTCGGGCTCAGGCGACAGGCTCAATGCGCGCTTGACGGATGGATCGCTCGTCGAACTTCCTGGCGCGCCGTCCAACATGGATTGGCGCGAACTGGGAGTGCGGCCGGAATCGCTGACTGTCGTCTCCGACGGCGAAGATACATCCGCCACGGCCACCGTTGTCGAGCGCCTTGGCGAGCGAACGCTCGTCTATGCGCGGCTCGCCGATGGGACGCAGGTTACGGCACAAGATCGCGGGCTCTCGAGCGTCAAGCCGGGCGACACCGTTCGGCTGAAGTTCGACATCTCCGCCCTGCATCTCTTCGCCGCGGACGGATCGACCTGGCACGCACGCTGACCCGGCCTGAATTCGCCGAGCAGGGTCATGCCCTCTGGCATTGCGGTTCGCTTGCGGGCCGAGGCTACCCCTTGATACCTGCCGAGAGCGTTATCGCTTCGGTTACCCGGCGCTGGAAGAAGAGGTAGGCCAGTGCCACCGGTAGGCCGGCCAGCACAGCTGCCGACAGCTGGCGCGCGTAGTAGACGCCGAAGGCGTCATTGACCTGCGTGATGCCGACGGTGATCGTCATCATCTCGGTGCGGGTCACAGAGAGGAACGGCCACAAAAACGCGTTCCACGTCCAGATGAAACAGACGATCGACAGCGCCGTCGTTACCCCCCAGTTCATGGGCACGTAGATTTTGAACAGGATCCCGAATTCAGACGCATTGTCCATGACCGCGGCCTCGCGGAAGTCCTTCGGGACCTGATCGAAGAACTGCTTGTAGACGATGATGATGACGGGGTGGATAAGCTGCGGCAACATGATTCCGGCCCAGGTGTTGAGCAGGCCAAGGTTGGCGACCAGCACGAAATGATTGATGATCAGCGCCGAAATTGGGACCATGAAGGAGGCGAGTATCAACCACCATAGCGCGATCCGCCCCGGGAACCGCAACTGCGAGATCGCGTAGCCGCACAGCATCGAGATGAAGATGGTGATGGCCGTTACGCCGACCGCGACCGCCACCGAATTGACGTACCAGGTGCCGATCTGCGTGGTGGTCAGGGCGTCAATATAGTTCTCCAGCGTCGGCGTCTCGGGCCAGAGTTCGATGTAGGGCCGGACGACTTCGTCGTCCGGTTTGAGCGATGAGATCACGCCCCAATAGAGCGGAAACGCCCACAGGATGGCCCAGGCGAGCGTCGTTGCCGTAATTACCCCGCCCCAAAAATTCCAGCGCCGCGCAGCCATGGCGTTCATCGGCGCCGCCTTTCGGCGAACCGGAGCAGCTGGAATTGCAGGACCGAGACGACGACCACAAGCACGAAGAGGGTGACGGCGACAGCCGCCGCCCTGCCTCCCTGGTTCTGCTGGAAAGCCTTCTGGAAGACGTAGTAGACGAGCACCATATTGTCGTTCGGCCGGCCGCCGATCGAGAACAGATAGACCTGATCGAAGATCTTGAGCTGCAGGATGAGCTGGATGGTCAATACCAGCGAGGTGATCGGCCAAAGCAGTGGCCAGGTGATACGCCGAAACGTGGTCCATCGCGTCGAGTTGTCGAGCGCGGCGGCTTCGTAGATCTCCGCTGGTATGGACCGCAGTCCGGCGAGGAAGAGGAGGATCGAGAAGCCCGCGGTCCACCAGATCGTCACCCCGGCCACCGCCGGCAAGAACCAGGCGCGCGACTTAAAGACCGGTACTCGCGCGATTCCCAGCCAGTCCAGCACATGCATCGCGATCCCGAACTGGAAATTCAATGTCCAGTCCCAGATCAGATAGACCACGGATACCGGTAGGATGTAGGGCAGGAAGAACAACGCCAGCACACCCGCCTGGAACCGGCCCTTGAGGCGTGACACGCCAAGCGCGATCAAAAGGGCGACGAGTGTTCCCGGGACGACCGTCATCAGCACGAAGTAAGCAGTGTTCCAGACCGCGCGCCGGAACATCGGGTCATTGTCGAGCCGCAGGTAGTTGTCGAGACCAACCCACTGACCCGCACCGATCAGCGGCGCATCGGTGAAGGAGATGCGGAACATCTGAACCGTCGGATAGACGAACGCCAGCAAGTAGATCGCCAGGAAGGGAGCGACCAGCACCAGCGCGACAAGACGTTCAGTGCGGGAGTTGCGAAGCATGGCTCTTCCTCAAACATGGCTGGGACCAACCTGGGCAGGGCGGTCCCAGCCTTTGAGACCCTACATGCTGTTCAGCTCTTCCTTGATGGATTTCACCGCCTCGCCCGGGTCCATCTCTCCGTTGAGGGTTGGCACGAAATAATTGGACATGATGTCGAAGATCGGCCCGGCGACGCCAGCTTTGGTCGACTTCGGATCGAAGATCATATTGGCCGTCAGCGTCGAGTAGGTCGCATTTGGCTCCATTGCCTTGTATTCCGCCGTCTCGGTGACTGGCTTGTATGCCGGGATGTGGCCTGCCGTGGCCCAGAACAGCGAGTGCTTGTCCATCCATGAGATCACCTCGAGAACGGCGGCACGCTTTTCCGGGCTGATCTCCTTGCCCTTGTTCTTCGGGATCGCGAACGAGTGGCTGTCCGCGTATGTGCATGGCTTGTCGAAGATCACCGGGATCTCGACGGCGCCCCAGTCGAACAGCTTGCCTTGCTTGGCGAGGTCGGTCATCGTGGGAACTTCCCAGACGCCGTTGATCATCATGGCGGCCTTGCCCGAGGTGAACAGGGCAACGGTTGCCGGATAGTCCGTATAGGTCGACTGCAGCCCAGCCTTCGTCCACCCTTGCAGAACCGCTAACGCTTTCGCCAGCTTTTCAGCATTGTCGCCAGCGAGGAACTCCTTGCCCGTCAGAAGCTCGCCGCCTTGCTGGCACACCAGCGAATAAATGGTGCGGTACATGAAGTTGCCATCGGCGGTGACGCTGCCCAACGGGAACTCGACGCCGGCATCCTTCAACTTCTGTAATGTCGCGGTGAATTCCTCTTTGTTGCTCATGCCCACCGGACGGCCGTCGTCGCCGAGCACGCCTGCCTTCTTCAAGAGGACGCGATTGTAGTACAGGACAATTGGATGGGTATCGAGCGGCACTGCGTATTGCTTGCCGTCGACCGTCACGGCGTCCATCGTCGTCTGGGCGAAGTCCGAGGCCGAGAGGCCCATCTTGCTCATGTCCTCGGCGGTGATTTCTTCGAGAATCTCCTGGCTCACCGCCAAGGGGATGCGGCTGGCGTGATAGGTCATGACGTCTGGCGCCTCACCGACCGCGGCCGAGGTCTGCACCTTCGCGTAGAAGGGCGTGCCCCACTCCAGCGTCGTGGCGTCGATCTTGATCTTTCCGGCGTGGGCGGTGTTGAAGTCGGTGATCATCTGCTTCATGCGCACACCGTCACCCCCGCCGAGGAAATCCCACCATATGACGGTTTCTTCGGCCTGGGCCGCGACGGCCCAAAATCCTCCGGCCGCAACCACCGCTATGGCCATCATCCTGCGAAAGTTCATCTCAGCTTCCTCCCGAGTACGGCGGTTAGATCCGCCTTGAACATTTCAATGCTACACCAAACCAAACCGCCTGCAACGGATTTTGCGGTATATATCCGGTAGTCGGATATCTTCTCAGAGTGTCAGACGCACCATCGAGTAGGAGTGCGGCGGCAACTTCAGCATCATTCCCTTGCTGCTGAGCGCTGCCCCGTTACCTTTGGCCGGTGCTACATTGTCCGGCTCGTCCTTCGTGTTGCAGGCCTCGAGATCGTCATGACGGATGATCGTATGCTCGATGGACTTGGCGGCGAACCGCTCGAGGGCGACGTCGGCCTCTATCGTCTCGGACCCATGCCGGTTGATTGCGAAGAAGGTCAGCGTGCCGGCGTTCGAATCGTGCACGCCTGCAATGTCGAGCCATGGCACCTTGTCGGCCGCGGCCGCGTCATAGGTGGGCACCTCGACCGCGAGCTGCAGCGCGGTGCCGCGGCCGTGCTTGGAGGCCAGCATGAAAGGCCAGTAGATCGTCTGCCGCCAGGCGCCGCCGCCGGGCTCGGTCATGATCGGCGCGATAACGTTCACCAGCTGCGCAATGCAGGCGATACGAACAATATCCGATCGGCGGATGAAGGTATTGATGATGCAGCCGACCTGGAGCACGTCCTCGAAATTGTAGATGTCTTCCAAAAGCCTGGGCGCTTCCGGCCAGTCCCAGGCGCGCATACGCTCGGCGTCTCGCTTGCGCTGATGGTACCAGACGTTCCACTCGTCGAAGGAGATCTTCACGTCCCGCTTCGAGCGGGTCTTGGCCTTCACGTAGTCGATGATGCCCGCGACCGTGCCAATGTAGCGGTCGAGCTTGGCTGGGAGAGCGAGATATTCGGCCGTATTCTTCTCGTAATTCTCGAAATACATGTGGAGAGAGATGTAGTCGACCTGCTCGTAAGTCGCCTCCAACACGGTTGCTTCCCATTGGGGATAAGTCGGCATATTGGAATGCGACGAGCCGCAGACGACCAGTTCAACCGTGGGGTCGAGGCCGCGCAGCGCCTTGGCGGTCTCGTTTGCGAGATGGCCGTATTCGCTCGCCGACTTGTGGCCGACCTGCCAGGGACCGTCCATTTCGTTGCCAAGGCACCAGAGGCGGCAGTTCCAGGGCTGCGTGCGTCCGTTCTTGGCCCTGAGGTCGGACCAGTAGCTGCCGCCCGGGTGGTTGACGTATTCAACGAAGGCCCGCGCCTCGTCGAGGCCTCGGGAACCGAGATTGACCGCAAGCATCATCTCGGTGCCGGCTTTTTCGGCCCAGTCGGCGAATTCGTGGATTCCAACCAGGTTCGGCTCCGTGGTGCGCCACGCAAGATCGAGCCGCCGCGGGCGGTTCTCCTTGGGGCCTATGCCGTCTTCCCAATTGTAGGCGGACACGAAGTTGCCACCCGGGTAACGGCAGATCGGAGTGTCGAGCGCACGCACCAACTCGATCACGTCCTTGCGCATCCCCTCTGCGTCCGCTTGCGGATGTCCGGGCTCGTAGATGCCCGTATAGACCGCCCGGCCAAGATGCTCGAGAAACGAGCCGTAAAGACGTTTGTCGATATCCGCGACGGCGTAGGCCGCGTTCGCCGTGACTCTGGCCTTCATGATCCCTCCCACTGCGGATTATCAATCCGATTTTCCGGTTTATATCCGGGGCGTGGGTCAGTTAAGGGCGGAGTTCGTCCGCCCGTCAAGGGTCTATGCTCTCAGGCCTTTAGCAGGCGCAGAACGATGTCGTTGCTGTAATTGCCGAAGCCGCTGCCGAAGATGTTTATGCCGCCGGGGTGACGTGCATCTTCTTTCACGCCGATTCGTATCCGGATCGAGCGGTGTCGCTCGAGTTCCAGATCAGCCAGCGAGCATCTGGAAACCTTGTCATTACCGCGATAGGTGCCGTTGTTCGTGACGCGCCAGTGGACGAGGTCGCCATACTGCGATCCGGCTAGTTTCCACCAGCCGGGAGTATGCTTGCCGCGCTTGTCGCCATAGTCGGCCGGCGCCGTCCAGGTATCGATCTCGTGTCCGTTGATCGCGACCGTGATGTCCGATGGCCAATCCTTCGATGTGCCCGGCACCTCGGACGAAAGCTCCATCGCCAGTTCCAACCCGCCGACTTTGGCATTGGCAAGCGTCGCGTTGTTGGGAAACTGGTATTCGACGAAGCCGCGCGTGAACCACAGCAGCCCGGCCCGCATACGGTCAGGATCGAGGAAGGTATTGGGCACATCGAGCAGCCCGATGACGCCGTCCCTTGAACACAGGCCGCAGGGAGCGGAGACTTCGCATCTCGTATAGAGTCCAAGCGGCATCGCCACTTCTATGACGCTGAGATCCTGCGCCGGAGTGCGGTCCTTGAAGACGACAACCAGTTCGGAGAAGGTCGAATAGCATACCTTCTGGCTTCCCTTGCGCGCCTTTTGTGATTTCGTCTCGATCAAACCGACATCGACAAGTACCTGGATGTTTGCCGAAATTGTCGATTGTGGAAGACCCAGGTCTTCGGCCACCTGATTGACGTTTTTCGGCCCCTTGCGGTGCAGCAGATCGAGAATTCGAACCCGGACCTCGCTCGCAAGGCTCTTCAACAAGTCGAGCCGCTCAAGCGGATCGACAACCATGATTTCATTCGACATATGGCCCGCGCTCGTCACACGGGTTACGTATCAGCAGATCAGATACAAATAAAGCCGGTGGCGGTTATAAATTGAACTGCCTGGAAGCTCTCGATCGAGATTTCCAGCGTCAGCCGGTCTGGGCCTCGACATCTCCATTAACAGCGGAAGATGACGAACGGGAACTGGCGGCTCAGCAAGCTACGCTATTGCCGCCGGACACCTCTCACTCCACTCGATTGTTCAAACAGCATATGATGGTTGACCGTGGTGCGCTGTGACCTAGTTTATTGTTCATGATGGACGGTCCAGAGCCGGGAAATGGCGATTGTCCGCACCGGCGAACCCTCGCAAGGCTGATATGCAGAGGTGCAAATCGGCATTTCAGGGCCCTGCATGCGTCCTTGGTCGACGATGTATCGGCACGCGACCGGCGCCCCGCCATCCGCAACAATTAGCATAGCGCCGGGAGGAGCCCAAGAAAGCGACACTTCGAGAGCGGTAAGGTCTTGGTCAAGGCGAATGACCAGACATCGCTTTGCGAACTTGACAATACACCCCAGACCGCACGGGACACCCCAGACCGCACGGGCACGGCAATGCCAAATTATCTTGCCGAAATTCACGCGAACGACGTAAATCTGGCCATTCTGGGCGCAGTGGTGACGCTCGTGTCGGTGGGCGTCTTTCTTGTGCTCTGGCGTATCTTTGCCGCGGTGCGACGGCGCCGCCTTGCACCGCCTGACGAAGGCAGATCCGGTCCCCCCGACGAAGCTTCTTGGGAATGGGAAAGCCCGACCGGCCTTGTCGCCGAGCCTGTTCCTTCCAAGGTCGCCAACCCCTTGGATACCGTCGACCTGGATGTTCGGGCTCAAAATGCCAACTACTCCCGGTTCGGAGTGCGAATCGAGCATTTCGACATGACGTCCGAGCTTCGCGGGAGCTCGTCGGTGGTCGAGACCGGTGCTCCTGCACCGAACAAAGTTCGGCCTGGCCGGCTTGCAGCGTCCATCAGCGCGATCAAGGAACGTGGGAAGCGGATTTGCGGGTCGGCATGGGATCAATTGCGCCATAAGGCTTCACCGCGAAAAATTGCTCCATTGGCCTATGCCGCGGATCCCGGTTTGAATTTCACGGCTCAGATGGGAGAACCCGACGGGGCCATGGCGCCTGCCTCAGCCCCTGTGGTTCGCAGGCCGATCGGTCTTGTACTCCGCTTGGGCCTCGCCGTCATTTGTCTGGCCGCGCCGATTGGTTATGCGACGACGAGACAAACCTCGGTCGAAAGCGCCCCCGCCATTTCGCAAGCCCAAAGCCAGACCAATCGAGATCTTTCGCACCCCTTGGAGCTTCCGGCGAATGTCGAATTGCTCGGCCCGGATCTCACGGCTAAACAGGCGCAAGCCGGGACAGATCGTGGTCAGGCAGCCGCTGCGAGACAATTGGCCGACCAGGAACACCGGGCGGCGGAAGGCGAGCGTGCCAGGAGCGCCGCCCTGCAGGGAGCACTCCTCGAGTCGAGCAAGCAGATCGACACGCTGAGGGCAAGCATGGCAGCCGTCAATGCACGCGAGGAACGATTGCGCAACGAACTCGCGGCAGTCCGAACGCTTGACGCGCTGGGGCGCATTGCGGGAGATGCCCGCACGCTGGTCGGCGAGGCCACCAGCTATGTCTTCAAGGAGATGCCCGCTGCTCGTCTCGCGCAGCAGCAAGCGCAGAGGCAGGCGCGCGATCTATCGCAAGCGCGGGCGCAAATTGAACAGCTTGAGACCGGGGCCGCCAAGGATCGCGCCGCGGCCAGGGCTTCACTGGCGCAGGCGAGCGGCATGCTCGACGACGAGCGCCGGAGGTCGGAACAGCTTCGTGGCGATCTCGCCGAAGCGAAACTGGCCAATGCCGCACTCTCGAAGCGTGCGGATGCGGCTGAGCAGGAGCTGACCGGCGCGGTCAAGGCGAGACAACAAGTGGAGCAGACCGCAGCTGACGCGGAGCGGGCGCTGGCACGGGAACGCGCTGCAGCAGCATCGGCCGGTGAGGAGCTGAAACAGGCTCGCATCGAGCGCGAGGCGGCTGAACAGGAGCGCACCAGAGCAGTCTCAGCGAAAGAGCGTGCCGAGCAGACCACGACCGAGACGGCACAGGCTCTGGCACGGGAACGTGCTACAGCCGTCTTGAATCGTCAGGATCTCGACAAGGCTCGCATCGAACGCGCGGCCACCCAAGCTCTTTTGCTGCGTGTCGCCAAGCTGCAGGAGGCTCTGGACGAGCAACGCGAAGCCACTGTTTCTCTTGCCCGCGACTTGACCGCCGCGCGCGCGGACAATGACAGGCTCAGGACTGAGCGTCGCAGCGCGCAGATCGAGCCGCCTGCGAAGCCACGTTCTGCCCGCGCGGCAGCTACCGGCCAGGTGAAGGCCGTCAGCCAGAAGACTGGCAAGGTACGCAACCCTTCACGGGTGACACGGGTGCGTTCTATCACTCTTCCCTATTCGCTCTTGCCGACATACGCGACATCGCAGTGATTTCCGGCCGAGCGGTCCCTTCTGTGGCCATGATCTTTGAATGCCCGCACCCCTTCGCAGTACGCGCGAGGCCTGTTGCCATTTCGGGCAAAGGATGAATGCCACGCCCTATCGGCGAGGAATTCTGCGCGATGCGCTATGTCAGCCCGATCACGCTGCCTGTCGCATTCAATTCGCATTTGACCGGCGCCTGCCGCGTTTCCACGCTGCCCTGCCGTAGATAGTCGATGCTGACCTCAACGGGAGCCGAGATCGTATCCTGACTCAACTGACGTACGAGACCCGCGCTGCTGACGCGCACGCTGGTCGCGCCAAACCGGGCGGCTGCCGACTCGATGGCATCGTGGCAGGCCCGAACGACTTCATCCGGGACGCCCGGCAGCGGCTCGATTCGGCTGACCGTTGATAGAGTGTTGCTGTCGCTGGGAGGCTGGAGAGCAGCCGGGAGGTCGAGCGACTGTCCGCCTCTCGCGGACGCGACAGCGGTGGCAGTGGCCGCCCCAGGGGCCGTCGTCGTGCCGGTTGTGCTGGTCTCATCGTCCGCTGGCGAACCGGAGCCGCCGGGATTGTTGCTAGTCCCTTTCTGTGAGCTGCCGTTTTGGCCGCCAGCGCCATGCCCTCCGCCGCCACTATGGCCACCAGAGCCATGGCCGCCGCCCTGCCCCCCGCCGTGCTGACCGCCGGTTGCAGCTCCTGCGCAAACCACCGCGATCGAGCAAGCTATGACGAAATACGCACAAGCGAATCCACGCGATTGACGCAAGACGACCTCCATGGATGCGCAACCGTCCTTCCGCGGCGTGCAGTCAGAACGGCGCGAACCGCCGCTGCCCGAGCAACCTCGCGATTGCCGCGCCCCCGAAAGAACTAGGGGATGAATCCGGTGTATCAAGGATACTTAGCTGGTAGGGATCGATGAGATCGCTTGGCTGGCGAGTGCCATATCGCTGATGTCAAGGCCGCCTGGATAACGCCGCAGACGCCTTCACGACTCATTAGCCGAGTGGCCCGGCCGATGCCCCGGCGAAGGAAAATGCACAGATCAGCGATCACGCTTACCGCGGCTCAGGGTCAGCGCACCTCCTCCGAGCCATCGGCGACACCCACGCGGTGTCGGTAGACCATTTCCCAGCCCTTCCAACCTGTAAACAGGAGGATGAGAACCACGATCAACGACAGGATCACGCCGGTGGGCACCACCGCCGCCTCGCCGTGGGCGTATCGCGAGTACCAGTTGTAGAGTTCGATCAGGACGACGACCACATTGCCGCCAGCGTGGAGCCATGCATCACGCAAATTGCGGATCTGAACATCGCCCAAGACATCTGTCAGGCCGGCAAGCGCGGCCAAGGCGGCCATTATCAGGCCCGCCCCAAGCAGCCAAAGGCTAGCGGTGACCCATCCCGGATTGCCTGTTCGCCAAAAGATCAGGTCGCAAACGAAGGTGGCGACAAAAAAGGCGATCGGGAACGGAATAAGCATCGGGTGGATGGGATGGCCGGCAACACGTGCCGTGCTTTGTGGGTTGCGGCTCATGGTAGTGCCTCCAAAAGGCAGCGCGCACCCCTTCGCGGCCTGCAGTGCATTCCTGAAAGACAGCGTACGAGCAAACGCTGGCACCAGATGAATGTTCCACAAGCCGGACGGCAGAGCCCCGCAGAGGCACGAAAGGCGTTCGCTTGAGCATTCGCCCGCCATGGCGAACCATGGCGGGACTTTCATGCGGCCAGACGGGTCACCCCGCCTCAGGCAACCCTGACCACAAAATGCTTGGTCACTGGCTCGATGATCTTCCAGGTGCCCTTGAAATCGGCTTCCACCACGAAGGCGTCGCCGGGACCCACTTCGACCGGCGTGCCGCCGTCGGGGGTGATGATGATGCGGCCGGCAATCATGTGCACGAACTCATAGTCGGTATAAGTCGCGTGATAGGTGCCGGGCGTCGCCCGCCACGTGCCCGACATCACCTTGCCGTCCTCGGTCGTGTGTTGGACGGCGGTCTGCATGGTCGGCCTGCCCTCGACCACGATCCAGCCGGCGAGATCGCCGGCCTCCGCGTGTTCGACCGGGCCGAATTTGAAGATCGTCTGGTCTGTCATGTCAGGGCTCCGTCTGGTCAATTGTGCTGGCGTGATCTGCCTGCACGGTGGGATATCCGATGCACCCGCAACGGGCAATGCCACCGCAAGCGGCTGACATCCCGGACAGTCGCCTCGACGAACGAAACTATGGCTTGTGCGTGGCCGAGACGAGTTCCGCCTTGCGCCGCGCCGTCTCCAGTCCAAGGCCGATGAAGGCGCGCGCGTGCTTGGCGAGCGCCATGTTGTCCGTCCACAGATTGCGCCAGATGGCGGTCTTCTTCGACAGGTTCTCGTCGACGATCTCCGAGGAGAAGGATTCGAAGCTGAGATCGTCGGCATAACCGATGGCCGTCAGCGCATCGAAGATCGCCGCGAAGTCGATATTGCCGGTGCCAAGGAAGCCGCGATGGCTTTCGCCGATATGGACATAGCCGATCTTGGCTGCCGCGTGGCGAATGGCGAGCCCGACATCGGCCTCCTCGATGTTCATGTGGAACGTGTCGAGATGCAGGAAGATGTTGTCCGAGCCGGTGTCCTCGATGAAGGCGAGCCCCTGCGCCGCGGTGTTGAGCAGGTTGCTTTCGAAGCGGTTGACGATTTCGAGATTGAGCGTGACCCCGGCGGCCTTGGCCGTCTCGGCAACCTTGGCCAGCGCCGCCGCGCTGCGGTTCCATTGATCGCGTGTCGGCGCCTCGACCTGCAAGCCGTGGCTGGTCGACAGGATGCCGGCGACCTTGCGGCCGCCAAGGTCGCGCGTCAGCGCGATGGTTTGGTTGAGGATTTCGACGCCGCGCGCCGCGACCGCCTTGTCGGCGCTCGATATGTCGCCGTCGGCGGGCAGTCCGATGCTGATCGCCACCCCGAGCCCGAGATCGGCGATGCGTTTGGCAAGCCCGCCAATGTCGACATCGGCCGGGTCGAGATAGGAAAATTCGATCAGATCGAAGCCGGCCTCCCTGGTGTTGGCCAGCGTGCGTTCGAGCTCGCCTTGCGCCGAGCTTGCCGACCAGACGAAAGAATGGATTCCGATGCGCGACATGATCGTCTCCGGATTGCAGCGAAAAGGATGAGCGCGGCCGGAATCAACCGGCCGCGCTTGTTGAAATGATCAGCGGGCCGCGGTCCAGCCCTTGTAGTCCTTGAGGTTCTCGGCGGTGATCAGCTTGGGATCGAGCAGCACGGTGGCCTCCGCAGGCTTCTTGCCGGCCAACAGCTCGGCTGCCATGGTCAGCGACTGGCCGGCCATCACATAGGGATCCTGCGAGGCTGAGGCCTTGATCATCGACTTGCCGGAAGCGAGCTCCTTTTCGATATCGGGCGCGCCGTCGACCGCGGTGATGATGAATTCCGAACGGTTGAGCTGCTTGGCGGCAAGCTGCGCGCCGATCGCCGTCGGATCGTTGATGGCGAACACCGCGTCGATCTTGTCGAAGCGGGTGAGCAGCGACTGGAATACCTTCAGGCCGCCGTCGCGCGAACCTTCGGCGTTCTGGTCGTCCGAAAGGATCTTGATGTCGGGATGCTGCGAGAGCACGTTCTTGCAGCCCTTCACCCGCTCCAGGATCGACGACGACGCCGGGCCGTTGAGGATGACGTAGTCGCCCTTGCCGCCGGTGTTGTCGACCAGATACTGGCAGGCCTCCTCGCCGGCCTTGACGTTGTTGGTCATCACGGTGACATCCGCGCCCGGCGCCGAAACATCGAACGCGGCAACGATGATGCCGGCGGCCTGCGCCTTCTTCACCGCCGGTGCGATCGCCTTGGCGTCGACGGCATTGAGCATGATCACGTCGACGCCGGCGGCGATGAAGGAATCGACCTGCGAAACCTGCTTGTTGAGGTCGTAGTCGGCCGATACCGACGTCACCTCGACCTTGGGGTTGATCTTCTTGGCCGCGTCCTCGATGCCCTTGATGGTGGCGACGAAGAAGGGATTGCCGAGCAGGCCGACAGAGATGCCGACCTTGTTGAGATCCTTGGCCGATGCCGGCGCGATGGCGACGGCCGCGAATGCGGCGCCGCAGAGCAGTTTGGCGATGGTCTTCATTACGCTTACTTCCTCCGATTGCCCGCGCCTCTCACGGTGCGTTACACAAGCCGGCATTTGCGCCGGCGACCAGGTCACTCACGTTCTTGCCCCTGCCTGGAGCCTGTAGCGGTCGAGGGCGACCGCCACGATGATGACCAATCCCTTGATAATGTACTGCCAGATGTCCGAGACCCCGGCCAAGATGAGCCCGTTGGAGAGCACCGCGATGATCAGGCCGCCGATCAGCGTGCCCCAGATCGAGCCGACGCCACCGACAAAACTGGTGCCGCCCAAAATCACGGCGGCGATGGCGTCGAGCTCGTAGGACTGCCCGAGCTGCAAACCATTGGCGGCGTAGAGCCGTGCCGCCGACATGGCGCCGCCGAGGCCGGCGAGCAGGCCCGAAACGCCATAGACGAAGAGCAGCACCAGCGGCACCTTGATGCCGGTCAGCCGCGCCGCCTCGGCATTGCCGCCGACGGCGTAGATCCAGGTGCCGAGCACCGTGCGCTTGAGCACCAGCCAGGACAGCACCACCACCGCCAGCGCGATGACGACCAGCCAGGGAATGCCGAACAGCGACCCATTGCCGATGAAGTCGAACGGCAGGTCGGAGTTGAAAACTGTCGTGTCCTGCCCGAGCAGGCGGGCAACGCCGCGCACCGCCGTCAGCGAGCCGAGCGTGACGATGAAGGGCGGCAGCTTGATGTAGGCGACGAGCAGCCCGTTGATGAGGCCGAAGCCGAGGCCGACGAGAATGGCTGCCGGTACGCCGAGCAGGCCCCAGTCCGGCACCAGCGACACCAGCACCGCCACCATCGCCGAGGCGGCGAGGATGGAGCCGACCGACAGGTCGATGCCGCCGGTCAGGATGACGAAGGTCATGCCGGCGGCGAGCACGATGTTGATCGACGATTGCTGCGTGACGATCAACAAGTTGGTCTGGGTGAGGAACCGGGGATTGATGAACTGGAAGCCGCCCGCCAGCAGCACCAGCACCGGCAGCATGCCAAGCGCGGCGAAAACGGTGCGCAGCCGCCGGCTCCTGACCGCCGCCTGGTCCACTGCCGCCGTCCCGGTCGTCTTGTCGGTCGTTCTGTCGATCATTCCTGGGCCGCTCCCGTCGCAAGTTCCATGATCGCTTCCTGACGAAGCGGCTCGCCCCCGGATGCCGTCACCTCGCCCGATATGACGCCGTCGCGCATCACCAGTACGCGGTCGGCGACGCCGATCACCTCGGGCAATTCGCTGGAGATCATCAGGATGGCGATGCCCTGGTTGGCGAGATTGTCGATCAGCCGGTAGATCTCCGACTTGGCGCCGACATCGACGCCACGAGTCGGCTCGTCGAGGATGACGACCTTCGGCTCGGTCTCCAGCAGCCGGGCGAGCAGCACCTTCTGCTGGTTGCCGCCCGACAGCGAGCCGGCATTGGCCTGCGCCGAGCGGGTGCGGATCGATAGGTCGGCAATGGCCTTTGCCGCGCGACGATCGGCTGCGGTGAAGTCGCGGAATCCGCCCGCCCGTGCGTCCCTGGCCAGCACGCCCATGCTGATATTGTCGGAGATCGACATGTCGAGGAACAGGCCGAGTTCCTTGCGGTCCTCGGTGAGGTAGGCGATGCCGGCCTCGAGCGCGTCGCGCGGCGAGCCGATGGAGATCGGTTTGCCGTCGAGTTCAACCGTACCGGCGCTGCGCTGGTCGGCGCCGAAGATCAGCCGGGCGAGTTCGGTGCGGCCGGAGCCGACGAGACCGGCCAGGGCCAGCACCTCGCCCTTGTGGAGGTCGAACGAACAGTTCTTCAGCAGGCGCCCGTCGGACATGCCGCGCACCGAGAGCGCGATCGCGCGCTTTTCGTCCGGCGGGCGATGGTCCTTCTTGTAGAAAGCCGAGAGGTCGCGGCCGACCATCATCGACACCAGCCGCGAGGCGTTGAGGTCGGCGCGCTCCAGCGTGCCGACATAGCCGCTGTCGCGCAGCACGCTGACGCGATCGGCGAGCTGGTAGACCTCTTCCATGCGATGGCTGATGTAGATGATGGCGATGCCTTGCGCCTTCAGCGTCGCGATCACCTCGAACAGGCGGTCGGTCTCCCGCGAGGTCAGCGACGTCGTCGGCTCGTCCATGACGATAATGCGCGCATTGGTCGACAAAGCGCGGGCGATCTCGACCAGCTGGCGCTCGCCGAGCGACAGGCTGGAGACCAGGACGCGCGCCGAGAAGGAGACGCCGAGCCGGCCGACGATCTCGCTGGCGCGCCGGTTGCACTGCTCACGGTCGACGATGCCGAAACGCCGCGGCTCGTTGCCGAGGAAGATGTTCTGCGCCACTGTCAGGTTGGGCGCCAGCGACAGCTCCTGATAGATCACCGCGATGCCGGCAGCGCGCGCCTTGATCGGATCGCCGGTCGCGGCGGGCACGCCATCGATCAGGATCTCGCCGCCCGGATCCGGCCGATAGGCGCCCGACAGCACCTTCATCAGCGTCGACTTGCCAGCGCCGTTCTCGCCCATCAGCGCGTGCAACTCGCCGGCATGGACGCTGAGCGAGACATCGTGCAAGGCGCGGATCGCACCGAAGGTCTTGGAGATGTGGCGCATCTCCAGCACAGGCTGACGTGTCGTTTCGGGCTTGGCTGTCGCGGTCATCGCGCGCCTCCTACCGCTTTGCCCGCCGTGCCGCGGCCGGCGACGAGATCGCGCCAGTCGTCGCGGTAGCCGGCAAGGCCGGTGAAGCGCGCCGCTGTCACCGGTCCCGGTACCTCGGCGGCGAATTCACGCCCGACACTCTCGAAGGCGAGCGCTGCCGCACCCGTGGCGCTGCCCTCCAGCGAGGCGCCCTGCATGAAGGCTTGGCCGGGACGCAGTTGCGCCAGCAGTCCGGCAAGCAGTCCGCCAACGTTCAGCCCGCCATCGACGATGACAGTGTTTTGCGAATGGATCAGGTCGAGGCAGAGATCGACCATCAGTGCGACATAGAGCAGTGCCACGGCCGCGCGCTCCCCGGCATCGGGCATGCGCCCAAGCAGCCGGCCGGGACGATCCGGCATCGGCCCGCCCGGCGCGAAGCTCGGCAGCGCCATGATGCCTGCGCCGATTGCCTGCTGGATCGAGCCATTCGGGATCGCGCCTTGCCAGCCATCGCTGATGGCGGCGAATTCGCGCCCGCCCATGAAGCGGATGGTCGGCACCGGGCCGCCGTCGACATCGACATTGACCAGCATGTCGCGATCCTGGTCGAGTGCGTCGAGCGGGCAGTCGGGATTGAGCACGACGACCCAGGTGCCGGTCGACACCACGGTCAGTGGGCCAAGTTCCTGCCGGCGATAGGCGTGGAGTGCAGCATTGGAGTCATGGACGCCGTTGTGGACGGCGACCGGCCGCGCCGCGCCGCCCAGACGCTGCTCGCCGATGACGGCGCCGGCACGCGCGAACGCCGGCATCCGGCCGCGCCAGCCTTCGGTATCCACCAGCGAAGAGAAATCACGCTTGCGCGGCGCCCACAAATGCGAATGGCAGCCGAGATAGGACACTTCGCAAACCGGCCTGCCGCCGAGACGCCAACTCCAGTATTGCGGATAGCCGAGGATCGATGTCGCCGCCGCGAATGCGTCGGGATCGACCTCCTGCAGCCACAGCATATGGCGGCCATAGTTGAAACCGAGCGGCAGGCGCGGCGAGAACGTCTCGGCGAAATCGGGAATGCGAGGATCGATCCGAGCGGCGATCTCGGCCGGCGGCTCCTGCTCGTAGTCGAGAATTGGATGCGTCAGCGCCTCATCGTCCACCAGGGCAAAGGTGCAGCCATGGCCGGATACCATCACCCCTTCGACACCATGGTTGTCGACCGCGTCAGTGACGGCACTGAGCGCCCAATCGTGGAGGTCGGCCTCGTCGAGCACGCTGAAGCCGTTCTGGCGCGTCCATTTCGGCTGGGTCCGGCGCTCATCGAGGATGCGTCCGTCCTGGCCGAAGACGAACAGCTTCGAATTGGTCTTGCCGAAGTCGAGCACCGCCAGTTTCATGGGACGGCTCCCAAGGTGGAAGCAATCCGCACCATGACGCCTGCGTCCTCCAGCATGCGTGCATCGGTATCGGAGAGGCCATCATCGGTGATCAGCGTGCCGATGCGCGACAGCGGCAGCGAGACATTGCGTGCGTGGATGGAAAGCTTGCGGCTGTCGGCCAGCACCACGATCTGGTCGGCGCACAGGCTGAGATCGACGATCGAGCGCACCAGCAGCGGGTGCGACTCCAATAGCCCTTCCTGATTGAGGCCTTGCGCGCCGAGAAAGAATTTCGAGGCGTAGAAGGGGGTGGCCTGGGTCGGCGAATGGATGATGCCGGGCTCGCGATGCAGCTCGCCGCCGGCAACCGTCAGGCTGCAATGGCCGTGATCGCTGAGATAGGCCGCGAGCGGCATCGAATTGGTGTAGAGCCGGATGTTGCGCTCGGCGAGCTTGACGCCGAGATGGAAACAGGTCGAGCCGCCATGGACGATGACCGCGTCGCCGTCGCGCACCATGGTCGCGGCAACGGCCGCGATCTGCCGCTTGGCCTCGACGGCGAGGTCACGGTTCTCGTCATAGGGCCGGGCATAGGCAACGCCCGCATGGGAAGCGCCGTCGAGCGCCGAGATGCCGCCATAGACCTTCCGCGCCTCCCCGGCTTCGTCGATCCTGTCGATATCGCGCCTGACCGTCGCCGCCGAAACGCCGAGCCGCTCCTGCAGCTCGCGCACCGAGGCGAACGGGCGGTCCCGCAGCAGTTCGACGATCTGACGCTGGCGGCCGAAGTCGCTCAACACTTTCCTCCCGAAAAGCCATTTTCCCGCGGCATTTGGTGCAACTTACTCAACATTAGTCGGATTGCAAGCTGTTTTGAGGATAGTAGATCACTGTTGACGTAGATCACTCATATCTGCGATATCTCCGCCAAATGTCGGTCCCGGCGACGGGATTTCGTGCAGGGAGAAGAAGGCGCCATGGCAAACCAGGCTGATGCACAGGAACTGGCTGCCTTGCGGGCGCTTTCGGCCGGCATCGGGCTGAACCCGCACATGACCCAGGCGGCGGGCGGCAACACCTCGCTGAAGGCCGGCGGCACGCTGTGGATCAAGGCTTCGGGCACATGGCTGAAGGATGCGCTCAGCGACGACATCATGGTGCCGGTGGCGATGGCGCCGCTGCTCAAGGCGGTCGAAGAGCGCAACCCGGCCGCCGACAAGCCGCAGGCCTTTGCCGTCGATGAACTCAATCCGCGCGGCCTGCGCCCATCGATCGAGACTACGGTGCACGCCTTGATGCCGCAGCGCGTGGTTCTGCATGTCCACTGCGTAGACACGATTTCGCTTGCCGTGCAGGCCAATGGCGAGGCCGAGGTCGCCAGGCGGCTGGGCGGCATCGAATGGGCCTATGTCCCCTATTTCCGTCCAGGTCTGCCGCTCGCCCGCGGCATTGCCGAGAAGCTGCGGCCCGGTGTCGATGTGCTGATCCTTGGCAATCACGGGCTGGTCGTCGCCGCCGAAACCGTGGCCGAGGCTGACCTTCTGCTGCGCCGCGTCCGGTCGCTGCTGGCGCGGCCGGCACGCGTTACCGCCGCGCCAGACATCGTGGCCCTGACAACGCTTGCCGGCGACAGCGTCTACCGATTGCCGGCGGATATCGAGGCGCATGCGGTCGCGCTCGATCCGGAAAGCCGCCGCATGGCCGAGGCCGGCAGCCTCTATCCGGACCATGTCATCTTCCTCGGCCGGGGCTCGGTCGTGGCCAAGCCAGGCGAGGACGCGGCCGGCGTCGTCGCGCGGCTCGGCGCCGTGCCCGTGGCGATCCTGTTTCCCGGCGCCGGCGTCCTGATGCGCGGCGACGCCAGCGCCGGCGCCGACGCCATGCAGCGTTGCCTCGCCGACGTGACGGCACGCGTCGACGTCGCGGCGCGGCTGAACTATCTCACCGCCGCCGAAAACGACGAACTGGTCAACTGGGACGCCGAGCAGTATCGCCAGAAGCTCAACGCGGCCGGCAGCTAGCAAAGGACTGAGATGACGCCCCTTGTCATCGGCATCGACATCGGCACATCGGGCGCGCGCGCCGTCGCCATGCGTCCGGACTTTTCCATTGCCGGCCAGTCCGCTGTCCGCCTCGACACGTTCAGCCAGGATCCACGCGCGCCCTCGGCGTGGTGGCAAACGGTCCAGGCGGCGCTGACGGAGCTGCTTTCAGGCATCGACCGCGCCACGGTTCGCGCCATCGCCATCGACGGCACGTCGGGCACGCTGCTGCCGGTCGACGTCGCCGGGCGGCCGCTGGCGGAACCGCTGATGTACAACGACAAGGTCGCCGACGACGGTATCCTGGCCGCGATCGCGCGCGAGGCACCGGAGGCTAGCGCCGCCCACGGGGCGACGTCGGGCCTCGCCAAGGCTTTGCTGTTCCAGCATCTGCCCGGCATCGCGGCGGTGCAGCACCAGGCCGACTGGATTGCCGCAAACCTGTCCGGCCGCTTCGATGTCAGCGACGAGAACAACGCGCTGAAGACGGGCTATGACGTCGAGGCCCGGCGCTGGCCGGACTGGATCGCGGCCACCGGCATGCACATGGACTTGCTGCCGCGCGTGGTCGAGCCCGGCGATATCACCGGCACCCTCACCCCAGCCATGGCGGATCTGTTCGGCCTGCCGCGCGACGTGGCCGTGGTTGCCGGCACCACCGACGGCTGCGCCTCGTTCCTGGCGACCGGCGCCACGGCCATCGGCGACGGCGTCACCGCACTGGGATCCTCGCTGACCATCAAGATCCTGTCCGACCGGCCGATCTCGGCGCCGCGCTTCGGCATCTACAGCCATCGCCTCGGCGACACCTGGCTGGCAGGCGGCGCCTCGAATTCCGGCGGCAAGGTACTGGCTCAGTATTTTCCGCTCGCGCGGATCATCGAACTCAGCGCGGCGATCGACCCTGCGACCGAGACTGGCCTCGATTATTATCCGCTGAGCACGGCGGGCGAACGGTTCCCGATCGCCGATCCAGCATTGCCGCCGCGCCTCACCCCTAGGCCGGCAGACGACGCCGACTATCTCAAGGCGATGTTGGAGGGCATGGCCGCGATCGAGGCGCTCGGCTACAGCAGGCTGGCAGAGCTTGGCGCACCTGCGCTGACATCGGTCAGGAGCGTCGGCGGCGGTGCGGCAAATCCGGCATGGACGGCGATCCGGCAGCGCAAGCTCGGCGTCGATTTCCTGCCCACGCTCTCCGACGAGGCTGCAGCCGGCACCGCCAGGCTGGCGCTGAAGGGCGCGGCCAAGGCAGGGCTGGCATGAGCGCGAAAAGGATCGAACGTCTCGACGGCATCGCGCCGCTGGCTGAGCGTTATCAGGTTTTCCTGCTCGACCAGTTCGGCGTGCTGCATGACGGCCAGGCCCCTTATCCCGGCGCGGTGGCGGCATTGTCGGCGCTGAAGCACGCCGGCAAGACGGTGGTGCTGATTTCCAATTCCGGCAAGCGTGCCAGGCCCAACGAGGAGCGCCTGCTCAAGCTCGGCTTCGTCGCCGGAAGCTGGGACCATTTTGTGTCCTCCGGCGAGGTGGCATGGCGCTCCTTCAATGACATGGCGGCATCGGGAAGGCTGCGGCCCGGGACAAAATGCCTGCTGATCAGCCGCGACAACGACCGCACGGCGATCGACGGCCTGCCCTTTGTGCTGACCGAGGCCGGCGAAGACGCCGAACTGGTGCTGATCTCGGCCAGCGAGGGTGACCGTTACGACCTCGACCATTACCGCAGGCTGCTGGCCGCGGCAGCGGCACGGCAGGTGCCATGCTTCTGCACCAATCCCGACAGGATCATGCTGACAGCGGTCGGACCCCGCTTCGGCGCCGGGGAACTCGCCGATCTCTATGAAAGCCTTGGCGGCAGCGTCACCCGCATCGGCAAGCCCTATCCGGCGATTTTCGACGCCGCGCTGGCGCTGGCCGGCGCGCCGAACCGTGACAGCGTGGTTTGCGTCGGCGACAGCGTCGAGCACGACATAGCGGGCGGAAATGGCGCCGGCGTCGCCACGGCGCTGGTGCTGAGCGGAATCCTGGCCGACACATCGGATCTTGCCGCCGTTTTCGACGAACAGCAGGCCTGGCCGGACTACATCACGGCTTCCTTCAGCTTCCGCTGACCACATCGAGCATGCGCCTTGCGCTTTCCTCGTCGGTGATCAGGATCGTCGGCGCGATCAGGTTCATGGCGCCGAGCAGCGCCGCTGTCTTCTCCTCGCCGCCGGAAGTGAGGATGCGGATCGGCGCCTTGCGCAGGCGATCGACATCCACCGACATCACATGGCTATTGACGGGATGGTCGACCAGGTCGCCGTTGCGGTCATAGAAATGGAATAGAAGGTCGCCGACCGCGCCACGCGCAAGCAGGGCCTCCCGGTCCGCTTCCTTGAGAAAGCCGCCGCGCGAGAAGGTGGTGGCCGAAGCGATGCCGCCAACGCTCAGCAGGACGGCATCGAGCGCGTCGGCCATTTCGAAAATCTCCTGCAGGCCGCAGCGCTCGACCAGCGCGATCTTGGTCTCGACGCTGTCGACGACGGCCGGTGTCGGCATCAGATAGCCGTCACCCTGGAAGATCTGGGCGAAGCGCCAGGCGAACTCGGCCGGGTTGACCCGGCGCGCGACGCCAACACCGCCAAGCAGCGATATCACGCTGAAATCGGTCAGCGACTTGGCGCTGATGAACGGCAAAGTGTGGAACAGCGTTACACCCCAGCCGACACCGACCCGCATGCCCGATTTCATCGCATCGGACAGGAACATGCCGGTCTTGGCGGCGATTGCCGGGATCGGATCGGCATTGGCCGCCGTCAGCGGCGCCACGAGCGCCTGCTGCAGGCCGAAGGTCCTTTCGAGCGCACGCTCCAGCCGCACGATCTCCAGGAGCTCGCTCTCGATGGTGATCTTCACCTCGTTGCGCGCGCGGGCCTCCGCCAGCATGCGCACGATGGTGACGCGGCCGACGCCGAGCACGTCGGCGATCTCGTTCTGCGTCATCTGCTCGACGAAATACATCCAGGCGGCGCGGATCCTGAGGCGATCCGTCCGGCTCTCGCTGGCGACCTGCTCGGTCGCTCCGGCTCCGATCCGCCCCTCGTCGACCCGCCCCTCTCCGGTTTGTCGTCGCCTGCCCAAATCATTCCTCCCCCGCAGCGATGGACCAGCACGCCATTGCCGATTCTGCGTGCCGTTTTAGTATCGCCTATTGATCTGCCAATCGATAGGAACAATGTAGTGTTGGTGGCTGGCTGCTGCTGACGGCCCTCCACGGCACTTTCGAGGCGACCCGCGATGCTCCGACAAATCTCCGAAGATGTCCGCGTCAACCTGAAGGACCGGTTGCGGGAAGTCCGCGACATCATCCGCCAGAGCCGCCATGACGGCACCGGCGACGCCAGCCTGCTGCACGAAGCCACCAGTCACTTGCCGCCATTTCCGGGCAAAGGCATCGAAGGCCTGCTCAGCCACGCCGCGAGTGCCGTCGACGAAGCCCTGTCGATCGCCGAATCCTTTGTCCCGCACGAGCGCCCGATCAAGGTCGACGGAACGACCGTAAAGGGCCTCGGCACCTATTTCCCGGCCGGAAACGAGGACCGGCAGTTGAGCGCGGAGCGCCTGTTCCGGCGCGACATGTACTATCTGACCAAGGCGGTGCTTGCCGGGCTGAAGATCGACAATGCCCGTATCCATGAAGCCGATTTCGCCGCCGTTCATGCCACGATGCGCAAGCGGCATGGCGATCTGCTGGCCGCGCTGACCGCGCCCGGTGCCGGCCTGCAGGCGATCGCGGCCACCTGTTCGGCGCTGCTGGTTGAGTGCCTCGCCCAGCGTCCGGTCCGCTTTGGCGAAACCGCCCCGGAAACGACGGCGGCGGGTGACCGGGCACTCGACATAAGCTGTCTGGCACCGGTCGTCTTGGCTTGCGGCCTGGCGACGACCGGCCGCGACGGCGCGCCGGAGCCCGACATGCTGGAGATCGCGATCCTGGCGGCCGATATACGTCACGACCGCATCGCTCAGGCCTGCGGCAGGGCGAGCCCGGTCAATGAACTGACGCCTGTCTTCGCCACCCTGCTTGCGCATTTGCCGTAGCTCAGGGATTTAGTCCCCGGCGATGGCCATGATCGTTTTCTTGGCGCGCTGGATCGAGGCCGGGCTCATCGAAAGTTCGGTCAGCCCCATCTCGAGGAAGGTGGGGATGAGATCCGGCCGCCCGGCCGCCTCACCGCACATGCCGACCATGATGCCGGCGGCGACGCCGGCCTTGGCCGTCAGCTCGATCGCCGACATGACGGCCGGATTGGTGACGTCGTTGAGCTTGGCCACCGTCGGGTTCAGCCTGTCGGCGGCCATGATGTACTGGGTGAGATCGTTGGTGCCGATCGAGAAGAAGGCCACTTCTTTTGCCAGCGCCGGCGCGATCAGCACGGCGGCCGGGGTCTCGATCATCACGCCGAGGCCGAACGTTGCGTAAGGTGCGCCTTCGGCCTTCAGCTCGGCGGCGCATTCATCGACCAGTGCGCGGGTGCGCGTGACTTCGGAAATATCGGACACCATCGGCAGCATCACCTTGACGTTGCCGTGCACGGCTGCCCGGAGCAGCGCCCTGAGCTGGCGCTTGAAGATATCGGGCCGGTCGAGGCACATGCGGATGCCGCGCCAGCCGAGGAAAGGATTCTCCTCGTCGGGGAATTCGATGCCGGCAATCGGCTTGTCGCCGCCGATGTCGAGCGTGCGCACGATGACCGGGTAGGGTGCGAAGGCCTTGGCCAGCGCCGCATAGGTCTCGGCCTGCATGTCCTCCGAGGGGAGATGCATATGGCGCATGAACAGAAGCTCGGTGCGGAACAGGCCGACGCCCATGGCGCCGGCTTCCTGCGCCGCCTCGATCTCTTCCAGCGAGCCGATATTGGCCGCGACCTCGATAACCCTGCCGTCGGCGCGCTTCGGCGTCACCGTCTTGAAGACGCTAAGCCCTGCACGCTCCTTTGCCGCCGCTTCGACGCGGCCGGCGAAATCGGCGCGCACCGCCGCATTGGGGTCGACGATCACCTGGCCGCTGTTGCCATCGAGCGCCACCTCTTGCGCGGCACGCAGGGCATTGACCTGGTTGCCGAGGCCCAGCACCGCCGGAATGCCGTGCGAGCGGGCGATGATGGCGATGTGCGAGGTGGCGCCGCCATGGCCGCAAACCACCCCGCCGATGCGTTTCAGCGGCGCGCGCGCCAGATCCCAGGCGCCGATGTCGTCGGCGATGAGAATGGCGCCTTCGGGAATGTTTTCGAGGCTGACGTCGTCTTGGCCCAGCAGCACCAGGCAAATCTGCCGCCCGACGGCATGGACATCGTCGGCCCGGGCATTGAGATAATGATCGTCGACGGCGCTGAAATCGGCGGCGATGGTAGAGGCGGCGGTAATGACGGCCGAAACCGCGTCATTGCCGCCCCTGATGGCCTTTTCGGCCTCACCGGTCAGGCTGTCGTCGGCGGCGATATCCCTGAGCGCGGCGACGATGCCGCGATCTCCGGCCGACAGGGTGTCCTGCGCCAACGCCCGGTCCATGCGCGCCTGGACGGCTGCAATGGCGGCGCGGAACCTGTCGATCTCGCCGGCGATCTCGTCGGCCTGCAACATGCGGCCCTGCCCGGCAATGTCGGGCGGGAAATGCGCGAAGGCCGGCCCGATGGCGACCCCTTCGCTCGCAGCGACACCGCGCAAGCTGTTTGCTTCGCTGGATGCGGCCGGCGCCGGTTGAAGCGCCGGTGCAGATGCGGCATCATTCGCCGGGGTCTGCGGTTCTTCATCGTCGAGACCGGCCTTGGGGTTTTCCAGATAGCCGATCAGCGCCTCGATGGCCTCGATGGCGTCGGCGCCATTCGCCCGCACCGTGACTTCCTGGTTTTCCTTGACGGCCAGCAGCATCAGCTTGACGGAGCTCTTGGCGCTGACCGCCTTGCCGTCTTTGACCAGCTCGACATCGGATTCGAAACCCTTGGCGAGCTTGACGAACCGCGTGGCGGGACGGGCGTGCAAACCTTCATGCACTCTGACGATGGTCGAGCGTTCCATGGCAAATACTCTGCTTTTCCCAGCGCCATGACCAGACGGGCAGCGGCGCGAATGCTTTCAGGCGGCGATGGTGATGATCGCGTCTGTCTTCAGGGCGGCCACAAGCGCCTGTGTATCGACCTGCGATGCACAGATCTCGCCCGGCCTCTCGGCCTCGCTGGCGCCGTTGAAGGAGATGACGACATGGCCCATCTCGAGGACCTTGCTCCATGCGCTGGAGCCGACCGCGGTTATGGTCGCGGAAACGTCGCCAAGGGTGATCGACGCGCCCTTTTGCGGCGCGCCGTCGCTAGGTCCGTGCTCGGTCTTGTGGAGCACGGAAACCTCGGCCAGCTCCGGCGGCGAGCCATCCGCGAACAGGATGACCACGCCCCCTTCGGCAAGATCCGCCACTTCGGGGCCGATTTCAGTGACCCGTGTTCTCAACAGAACCGTCATATGGCGAACCTCATTTTTCAATTCTTCTGAGAGTGGCTCATCGTTTTATGGAAACGGCGAGCCACTCTATGTCTTTTGTTTTGAAGCAATTCCGGACGGAAAACCGTGGAACACTTCCCCGGAATTTGCCTTTTAAAACACGATCAGGCTGACGATCCAGGCGATCAGCACCGAGACCGGACCCATGATCTGGCGGCTGATGAGCACCGCCGGCACACCGATTTCGATCGTCTTCGGCTTGGCTTCGCCCAGCGCCAGGCCGACCGGAACGAAGTCGCAGCCCACCTGGGTGTTGTAGGCAAACAGCGCCGGCAGGGCCATCGCCGGCGAAATCGTACCATTGGCGATCTGCGGACCGATGATGGCGACGCCGATGACCTGCGCGATGACCGCGCCTGGCCCGAGGATGGGCGACAGGAACGGCAGGCCGCAGATCGCCGAGATGATCAGCAGGCCGACGATGTTGTTGGCCAACGGTCCCATCGGCTGGGCCAGCACGTCACCGATGCCGGTGTACAGGATCAGGCCGATGAGCATGGTCACGAAGGCCATGAACGGCAGCACATTGCGGACGACCTGGTCGATGGTGCGGCGGCCGGAATTGAAGAAGATGCCGACCACCCGACCCATGACGCGGCCGATCGAGCTGATCAGGCCGATAAGCCCGCCTTCGCTCGGCAGCGGCTGTGGTGCCGCGGCTGTATTGTTATTGTTCGAACTCATCGATGCTGCTCCCCCCGCAGTGGTGACCGCTTCGGATCCGTCCGCCATTGTGACGTTGGCCGGCTTCACGCCCGAAACGTAGATGTCTTCCGTGATGAACTGGGCGAGCGGCCCAGCCTGGCCGACCGGCGTCAGGTTGACGGTCGGGATGCGCTTGCGCGGATAGACGCCGCAGCGAGCGGTCCCGCCGCAGTCGACGACGACGACCGCCATCTCGCCTTCCACCGGCGGCGCCTTGAAGCCGTCGACGGCCGTGGCGCCGGTCATGTCGGCGATAAGTTGGGCCACGGGATGAATGCCGCCGCCGGTGACGGAGACGACCTTGTCGCGCTGCGCTGTCGGCTCGATGACGAGCGGGCCGCCCCAGCCTGTGTTGCCCCTGGAGATGCGTACGGCTTTGTATGTCTTGGCCATGATGTCCTCCCGCCCTTACAGCTCGACGCCCTGGCGGCGTGCCATGATGGCGGTGATGCGCTCGGTCAGCATGCCCTTGAGCAGGATGACGACGAGGCCGACGATGGCGTACCAGATCGCCACCTTGACGTGGTAACCGGCAACGACCGCACCCTTCTTTTCCAGCTCCAGAAGCGCGACGAGAATGCCGCCCCAGACGAAATATTCGCCGGGATTGATGTGCGGGAACAGGCCAAGCGGCGGATGCACGTAGGACACGGCCGCGTCATAGAAGGCCGGCTTGTGCTTTTCTTCCAGGAACGATCCGAACGTATAGGCCATCGGATTGGTGAGGAAGAACACCGCCAGCAGCGGCAGCAGCGTGTAGCGCGTCAGCGCGATACGGCCGGCGCCGCGCGCCAGGCCATGCACGCGTTCTTCGCCGACCAGCTCGGTGACGGCGTAGAAGGCGGTCATCAGCACCACCAGCGTCGGGATGATGCCGGTGACGAAGCCGGCGAACACTTCGCCGCCCTTCTGGAAGATGCCGATAAAGTATTTGCCGATGGCGGTCAGCCAGCCGAGCTGCTCTTCCTGCTGGACCTCTTTCAGCTTTTCCTTGAACTGATCGACTGTGATCGGTCCGCTGTCCGCCTGTGCGAGGACAACGAGATGGTCGGAGGCATGCTCGATGGCGAGCTTGCCATGCAAAGCAGCATCCGAGACCATGGTACCTGCGACATGCAGATTGTGCACGGCCATGTCGGCATGCTGCGCCAACAACGAAAATACAGACATTTCTCCTCCTTATGCCGCCCGCCGGTTTATCCCAGTCGGTGCGCGGCGTGCTTTAGGCCCTTGCTACGTTCAAACCGGATAGGCCCGGCTTCTTCCCCGGCTCCGACCGTGCTTTGTCGATCTGCTCGATCGCGCGCTTCACGGCCTCGGCCACACCGGGTTCCCCCTCCCCCATGATTGCAGGGTTGGACCGGAGTCGATCGAGGGCAACGCCCTCGAATTCTTGAAATCTCTTGAATTTGGTGAAGACGGAACGGCCGCTCATCACCATCACGCGGCGCACGACCAAGTCAGGCGTCACCACGACCAGCGCGATGGTGCCCTTGGCCAGCCGGCCGCGAAAATTGCCGGCTCCGACAAAGCCATCCTTGTACTGGTCGGTGACACCGCGGAAGACATCCGAATAGTGCCGCATCTGCAGCCAGACGCCGAGCGACTGCAGCGCCCACACAATAACCAGCAGAAGCAGTCCCCACTGCCAAATCGCCATTCGGTTCTCCTCCCGAAGTCTCAGTTGAAGCGCACCTTGGACCGGCGCGCGACAACAGCAAAGTGAGAACATTTGTTTCCACGAATGTCAATATGTATGATATTGACCCTGGTCACGGTCATCCACAGGGCCGTCGGCCGATTTCGGCGGCGGCACGGCTGTGCTAGCCTGTGACGAAACGGGATGCGTGAAATGGAACTGCCCTTCAGGGACGAACTGGCCCTCATGCCCGACCTGCGCCACCGGTTGCGGCAGCTGCGCTGGTTCCGCGCCACCTTCCGCGGCAGCGCCAAGGTGGTCTCGGACACGTTCGGCGTGCGTTTCGAGATCGACGAGGCGAAGCTGACCCGGGCTTTTCTCGACTGGGTCGAGATCATGGAAGAGCAGAAGCGCTTCGCCGCGGTCGACCGCGCCGACTTCATCGTCTTCGCCGCCGGCCTCGTGCTGCGCGAATTGATCAAGCAGGCGCCGGCCAGGGAAATCTCGGGCCTCGCGCAGCTCATCGAGACGGACCAGAATGCCGGCACGCTGGAAATCATCCGCTTCTGGCCGGAAGGCTTCCTCTACACCAACTACTGCGTCTCGGTCATTTCGGCGATCTACGAGCAGGAATTCGGCACGGCACCCAGCATCGACAAATGTGCCGACGATCTGCGTACCTGGTGGTCCTATCGCGAGAACGTCACCGAGATGCCGGCCTACGCGGTGGCTTTCCTCGACCGCTTCCTCGGCGCCGAACCGAACTGGATCACGCCCGACCGCGCGCAGTCCCGGCAAGCCATGCAACGGGCGCTCGGATCCGCCCGCGCCAGCGACGCACTGCGCCAGCTTTGACCCCACCACAAACATCGCGCTATTGAACATTTGACTTTTTGCCGATAGCGATGTGCGAAATCGAGTCCGGAGAGAAGCGCGTGGCGCGACCAAGGCCCATCATTTTCGATTGCGACGGCGTCCTCGTCGACAGTGAGCCGCTGGCCGCCAGGGCCTATGAGCGCGTCTATGAAAAGCACGGCATGCCGGGCGTCCATGGCGGCATCATCGCCCAGTGCGTCGGCATGAAGCAGTCCGACATCATCATCCGAATCAAAGAGTTAACCGGCCACCAGTTTCCCGCTTCGGCGGCCAGCGACATCTGGGCCGAGACCAAGATCCTGTTCTCCGAGGAATTGAAGCCGACACCAGGAATTGCCGCGTTCTTGGAAACGCTCGAGGGCGACCGCTGCGTTGCCTCGTCATCGTCGGTCGAGCGCATCAACCACAGCCTTGCCGTCACTGGTCTGGCAGGGTTTTTCGGCGACGCGATCTACAGTTCCTCGATGGTCAAGAACGGCAAGCCCGCGCCGGACATCTTCCTGTTCGCCGCCGCCAGGATGGGCGCCAATCCAGCCGATTGCATCGTCATCGAGGATTCGCCCTTCGGCATCCAGGGCGCGGTCGCCGCCGGCATGACGGCGATCGGCTACACCGGCGGCGGCCATACCTATGCCGAGCATGGCGCGCGGCTGATGGCGGCCGGCGCCGATTTCGTCTGCGCCGACTGGCAAGAAGTTAGCCGGCAATTGTCTGGGCTCGGCGTGCCCGCCTAATTCAGTGGTTAGAACAATTCTAAAGAGGCCGCGGCCATTGGCTGCGTGGGATCACGGCGCCGACACGGAAGTTGAACGACAAAACCCTCGTCGCCTCGGTGTCGACCTCGCACCGGAAGCTCAACTGGTACCAAGTGGTCATCGTGCTGAAGGCCGCCTCCGGTCGGCTGAGAACATTGCCTGCCTTAAGCGGAATGGTTGGCAGCCATTTGGGAGAATAGTCGGCCTGCTGCAATTCCTGGTTCAGTACGTTGGCGCAAAGGTTGGCAATGCGCTGATCGCGCGGCACGTTCTCCATGGAGCTTGTGGCGAACGCATTGCCGGTTGCCCCCTGCGAGTAAAGCTTTCTAACGCCCGGAAGGCCGGAATAGACCGGCGATCCCGCAACCTCGTTGTTCGTCGAACCCGACTTGCCTGCATTCCCGCCTGGGGCCTTCAAGGCTCTTGCGGATTTGAACTTCATAGGCTTTGAAGGTTTGGGCTTTGCCTTTTCGGCCGAGGCTGGAGGCGCCGGCTTACCACCGGTCTCAGGCGCCAATGGCTCTAGTGTCCCAACCGCTTGCTTTTCGGCGGGTTGCGGTGCGACCTCCGGCGGCTGTTTGTCAGTATCCTCGGCCGCCTGCTTCTCCTCGCTTTGCGCGGACCTTTCAACCGGCGCAACGGTCGCCGGCTTCTCGTCAGGCTTGCTGGGCTCCGCCTTCTGCTGTGACGTTGCAGCCGGAGCGGGCTGGGTCGGCGCGGGTGCTACAGGCGGCTTCGCCGCCTCATCCTTGGCCGGCGACGGCGTGTTGGGCTTGGCGCTGCTACCGTCGAGCGATTTCTCCGGCCCGGTATCTTTCTGGCCGTACTGGAAAACGCGCTTCAGAACCTGTTCGTTTGGTGGTTTCGGCGGTTCCGGAGGCGGCTTCTGTTCAGGCGGTTTTTCAGCCTTCTTTTCAGGTGTCGGCTCCGGCGGCTTTGGGGCAGGTTTCGGCTTAGGCGTCTCGGGCGGCGGCACGATCGCGACATTGACGGGCTGTTCCTGCTGATCCGGTTGCTGCTCGGATCTCGGCAGGCCAAAGAACAAGAACCCTGCGATCAAGGCATGCAGGATCAGCGATGCGGCCAAGGCCCATCGCCAACTGCGAAACCATTCTCGTATCTTGCCGTTCATTGCGCCCGATGTGGAATGAAATAACGGCGGCTTCAAGCATAAGCATTGGATTGACGCGATTTAGCCGCTGACAGGTTGGTGATCCACGGTCGCGGGCCGGAGAGACCAAAGTGCTGGCACGGTTCAAGCGGCTCGACGATCCAGACCTCGGATCAGCCAGCTTGCCGCTGGCTCGGGATCCCGTCCAGAAACCGTTCGTCCAGCGGCGTTTCGCCAAACCAGTACAGCCGATTGATGCTGACGAAGCCGGCATCGATCGCAGCGTTCTCGTCGCCCGGCTCGCTTGCATGGGCACGACCGCGCGGCACGGTGATGACGGTGCGATCGCCATCGCTTTCCAGGATTTCGGCCGTCCGGCCGATCTTGTCGCGGCCTATGCGTGGCTGACGAATCTCGGCCGGCAGCGCCGTCGGCAGGTTGACGCTCAGCCAATGCCCCTCGCTTGCCCAATCGGCGCGCGATTGCCACAATGAAGCAATCAACGTGCCGAGCCACTGGTCGTCGCCATCGGTAAAATCAGGATTCTTCACACGCGAAAAGCCGATCGCCGGGACGCCCCAGAAGGTCGCTTCCCGCGCAATGCCGAGCGTGCCTGAATAGGCGAGGTCTTCGGCGACGTTGCGGCCGTCATTGACGCCCGACAGCACGAGGTCTGGCTTCTTCTCATCGGCAAATAGCCACGTCATCGCGCTCACCACGCAATCGGCCGGCGTGCCGGAGCAGGAGTACCAGTTCGGCTTGACGCGCCGCATCGTCAAAGGTCTCGCGATCGTCAGCGAAGACCCGGCGGCGGTGCGCTTGCCATCGGGCGCCACCACCCAGACATCGTCGCTCAGACCAATGACCGCGTTGACGAGACGGGCAAGTCCCGGCGCTTCGATGCCGTCATCATTGCAGATCAGGATTCTCATTGTTTACTCCCCAGAGCATGGTGCCGAAAAGTGTGAAGCGGCTTTTCGGACGACATCATGCTCGATCTCCTTGACTTAGAGCCGGCACCGCGATGCGCTGGCCGGTACGGCATTGCGTGCGCAGCGACGGGATGTGGGTTTTCAGGTCATTCAGAAGATCGGTCGTGCAGGAATGACCGAGCGCGTCGGGCCGTCCCGCCTTCTCCCAGATACCGACATTGCCCGACAGCGTCGGATGGGTGGGCATGCGCACCCAGTCGGCACGGCCGGCCTTGTGCAGGAGATCGCCCGGTGAACCGGCGGGCAGATGTCCGGTAACCAGCACCGGCAACCCGGCCTGTTCGGCGCGCGGCAGAAGGCGCGACGACGGACCGGCCGCACCCATGCCGTCATCCGCGAGCAGCGGCAAGGCCGGCAAAGGATCGGCATCGGTCCAGTCGGCGGCGCTTGCCAAGCGGGCACGCAGCAGTTCGGAAACGCCTGGCAGCAAGGCCGCCGTGGCGCCGATCTGCGCTTCCAGCGATAAGCGCATGCCGGCGTGAACGGCAAACGGCCCCGGCAAGGCCGCGATCAGCTCCAGCGATCGTCCCGACAGCGGCGTCGGCAGCAGGCACCCATCTGAATGCCTTGCCACCCACTGCGAGATTTCGCGCGCCCGCGCCGCTCCCGGCACAGGGTCGGCGCCGTAGGAGGCATCGAAGACCAGAAGATCGCAGTGCGGGATCGTATCCATGACGAAGACGCTACTGTCCGGCACCACGTCGGCCGAATAGGCGACACGGCTTTTCCCGTCATCGACGGCGAACCAGACGCCGCCTACGACATGCCCCGACCGTCCCGTCCTGATCGCCAAATTGCCGCTTTTCAGCGTGTCGCCGGGTTCGAAGATTTCGATACGATCGTCTGGAATTGGAAAACGCTTGAAGTCCGCGGGATCGGCATAGGCGGCAAGTGTCGCCGGCGCCTCGTCGCGGGTCTCGGCCGTCACGAAGATCGGGCCGGCATAGCCGCGCGACAGCAGCCAGCTCAGCGCACCGACATGATCCTCATGCGCATGCGAAACGAAGACCGCGTCGATGTCGGCGACCGACCCGTCGAGCGCCGGATAGTATTCCGCCCCCGAGGCACCAACCTTGATGCCGATATCGAGCAGGATGCGATCGCGGCCGCTGCTGACGGCGAGGCTGGTGCGGCCCTTTTCGCCAAAGCCGCCAAGCAAGTCCAGCATCATCACGATGCTGCCCCCGGGATCAGCCAACCGGACTTTATGCGCAGCCGTGCCTGGGCTCCGCTCTCCAGGATCACCGGATCGGGCTGTTCGAAATGCAAGGTGAGATCGGGACCGGCGGAAGGCGTGAATTCGATGCGCGCGGCACCACCCTGGTAGATCACCCGCTTGACGAGGCCGTCAAAGCCGGGTCCGTCAGGCGAAACGCCGAGATCGGCCGAGCGGCAGCATATCTTTGCGCCGGCGCGTGGCTGCTCACCGGCCCGGCAGCGAACGACCAACTCGGCTCCGAGAACCCTGACCTTGCAGTGACCGGCATCTTCGGCGCTCAGCACATCGGCAGGGAGCAAAATTCCATGCGAAATGAAGGAGGCCACCATCTCATTTGCCGGCTCATGATAGAGCTCGCGCGGCGTCGCCAGCTGCGCAAGGCGCCCATGATCCATCACCGCGATGCGGTCGGCCAGCGCCATCGCCTCGGCCTGGTCGTGGGTGATGTAGACGATGGTCGTGCCCGTGCGCTTGTGGAAGGCGGCGAACTCGTCTTCCATCGAGGCTCTCAGATGCACGTCGAGATTGGCGAGCGGCTCGTCGAACAGCACCAGCGACGGCGCGGCGACCAGACAACGCGCCAAGGCAACGCGCTGACGCTGCCCGCCGGAGAGATTGGCGGGCCTGCGCTCGCCCAAGCCCTGCAGGTTGACCAGGGTGAGTGCATCCTCGACCTTCCGGCGCGCCGCCGCTTTGTCGAGCTTCGCCACCTTCAGCGAATAGCCGATGTTTTCGGCGACCGTCATATGGGGCCACAGCGCGTAGTTCTGGAAGACGATGCCGACGCGCCGCTTTTCCGGCGCGACGCTGCCGCCCTTGGCCGACACGATTTCGCTGCCGATGCGGATCTCGCCTGACGTTACCTTCTCGAATCCGGCGACGAGCCGCAGCAGCGTGGTCTTGCCGCAGCCGGACGGCCCGAGCACCGCCAGGAACTCGCCGTCGGCGACGTCGATCGATACGTCCTTCAGGGCGTCGAAATCGGCGAAGCTCTTGGTCACATGGTCCAGGGTCAGTCGCGCCATGGCAGAACTCCGCTCGGAAGATGAGGGGCAAGCAGATTGGTCACCAGCATCAGCACGAAGGTAACCGCGACCGTGATGACGGACATCGCCGCCGCGTAGTTGGAATCGCCGCCCTGCTCGAAGGAAAACATCACCACGCCGATCGTCTCCGACCCGGACGACCACAGCAGCGCCGAGACGGTGAGTTCGCTGAGCGCCGTCATGAAGATCAGCAGTCCGCCGGCGATCGCCGCTGGTGCCACCAGCGGAAAGATGATGGTGCGCATGCGCGTGAACAGCCCGGCGCCCGCCACTTGCGCCGCTTCCTCTAGCGCCCGGTCGATCTGGTGATAGCCGCTGATGGTCGGCCGCAGAGCCAGCACCAGGAAGCGGGCAAGGTAAGCGTAGAGGATGATCCAGACCGTGTTGTAGAGCTGGATGCCGGTCAGCGGGATCGGTCGCAGGAAGAGCAGCAGCGAGGCGATCGCCAGCACCACGCCGGGCAAGGCATAAGGCAGTTCCACCGACAGATTGAGCAGCCGCACCCAGCGCTGCTTGCCCCAAGCGATCAGATAGCCGATCGGCACTGCGACGAGGACCGCGAAGAAGGCCGCCGCGATCGACAGCCAGAAACTGTTGAAGAAGGCGCGGCTCGCCGCATCGTGCTCGAACAGCACGAAGCGATAATTGTCGAGCGTCGCCGTCTTGGCGGTGAGCGCAATGCCGTAGCCGGGCACCAGCGAGGTCAGCACCAGCCCGAATAACGGCAGGAACAGGACCAGCACGATCAGCAGCCACATGCCGGCCTGGACGGCGGGGCGCCAGCGGCCAAGCTCGTAGGGTTCGGCCGGCAGCGACGTGGAGCTGATGCGGTAGTCGCGGCGGCGGCTCATGAGCTCCTGGGCGAGAATACCCGCCATGGCGATGACGCCGATCAGCACCGACAGGAACGCCGTTTCGCCAAGCACGGCGGGGCCGCCGCCGGCCAGCTTCTGGTAGATGAGCGTCGGCAGCACGAGATAGTTGGCGGGAATGCCGAGGAAGGCCGGGATGCCGAAATTGCCGACGCAGGAGACGAAGGCCAGTGCCGCCGCGGCCATGATCGACGGCGTCATCAGGGGCAGCACGATGGTGACCAGCACGGTGAACCAGCCGGCGCCGCCGGCGCGTGCCGCCTCGACCAGTTCGCGCGGCAGCTTGCGCAGGCCGGCACGCACCAGCAGGAAGACCAGCGGGCCATACTGCACGCCGAGCAGCAGGATGATGCCCGAGGTCGAATAGAGCGGGTTTTTGGTGCCGAGCGGCGGGGCCGCGCCGAACAGCTTGAGAAACGGACTGGCCGGGCCGAACAGTTGCAGCCAGGCCAGCGCCGTCACCTGCGGGGCGATCATCAACGGCATGAAGTAGCAAAGCACCAGCGCACCGCGGCCGCGTATGTCGGTCAGCGTGATCAGCACCGCAACCAGCGTTCCCGACAGCACCGCCAGCAGGGTGCCGCCTATGCCGATGACCAGCGTGTGCCAGGTGGCGATCCAGGTCGCCGGGCTTCTCAGCCCGGCCTCGATGGCCACGGTCGACATCGTGCCGCCAGGCGCCACGATCTCCTTGAGGAGCCGCAGCATCGGCAGCAGGGAAAGCAGCACGATGACGACGGCCACCGCCGCCGTCAGGGCCGTTTCCTGGCCCCGACTTTCCCTTATCCGTGTGGACATGATTGATTTTCCTGAGATCGATCCGCGATCGGCTTTGTTCGTACGGTTTGGGATGCCGCCGAGACGGCATCCCGAAGCGATTGCCGGCTCAGCCGCCGAACAGCTCGGAGAACTTCGCCTTGTCGGCGTCGGTCTTGGCGACGATCGCCTTGGTGTCGAACGGCATCACCTTGACCTTGACGCCTTCCGGCATCCAGTCGGGACGGCCGACCGAGGCACGCGCCGGCAGGTAGCCCATGGACAGCGCCAGCTTCTGGCCATCATCGGAAAGAATGAAGTCGACGAACTTCTTGGCGCCGTCCACATTCTTGGCGGTCTTCATGATGGCGACCGGTTCGGTCACTGCAGGCACGCCCTCGCTGGGGAACACGAACTCGACCGGCGAGCCTTTCTTCTTGGCATTCATCGCCATGAAGTCGACCAGGATGCCATAGGGCTTCTCGCCCGATGCCACCGACTTCAGCACCGCGCCATTGCCGCGCACGCTGACGGTGTTGTTGGTCTTCAGCTTCTGAAAGAAATCCCAGCCATAGTTGGCGTCACCGACGAAGCCCGAGAGCAGGTAGGCGGCGGCTCCCGAGTAGAGCGGGCTCGGCATGACCAGGCCATCGGCATAGGCGGGCTTGGCGAGATCGGCCCAATGCTCTGGCTTTTCGGCGGCAGCGGTGTTGTAGACGATGCCGGTGGTGATCAGCTTGCTGCCGAAATAGGTCTTGTCGGAATCATAGGTGTCGGCCTCGATGCCATCGAGCTTGGCCTCGGGATAGGGCATCAGCCGGCCGTCCTTTTTCAACAACTCCATCGAGACCGCGTCGGCGATCAAAAGCACGTCGGGCTGCGGGCTGCCGGCGGCGAACTCAGCCGCCATTTTGGTCAGGATGTCGCTGGTTCCGGAGCGATAGATGGTCACGTCGATGCCGGGCTGCGCCTTCTTGAAGGCGTCCACGGTCTTGGCCGCGTCGGCCTCGGGCTGCGATGTGTAGAGCGTCAGTGTTTCGGCGTTTGCCGCGCCGGCAAACAAAGTTGCCGCGAGCGCCAGCTGGCTGGCCAGCAGCTTGATGAAGTGCGTCTTCATGAGACCTCCTGTCTTGTCTGTGCATGACCGGTCCGGCCCCTGGCCGGCTCCCCGTCTCTTCCTCCCTGCACGGCGCATATGACTGGTGGATGACACAGCGCGTGAAACCCACAAAATATGTTCATATGTACAATGTCAATTACAAATGAACAGAGATGTGCAACAATCGGCATGCCGCAACCCGGCATCCGGTTGACATCCGGCCGGCGTTTCTCCGATGAGGACAACGCGGCCCGGCCATGGCTGATGAGGGACCAGAAGACATGCCCACGCAAAAACCCACACCGGCCCGCCTGCCGATGGTGTCGTCGGATCTCAACGTCAAGACAGCCTGGCTCTATTATGTTGAGGGCTTCACGCAGGAGCAGATCGCCGAGAAGCTCGATGTCTCCCGGGTGAAGGTCATGCGCACGCTGGCCGCCTGCACCGCCGAAGGCATCGTCGTCACCATGATCAACGCGCCGACCGCCGAGCAGGTGGCGCTCGAACGAGCGCTTGAGAAACGCTGGGGCCTCAACGCCGCGGTCGTCATTCCGACACCCTCGGCCCAGGACCATCTGGAAAAGGCGATCGGCCACGCCGTCGCCGCCTTTCTCGGCGAGCAGATGCAGGACGGCATGACGCTCGCCATCGGCGGCGGCGCGACGCTGCATGCCAGCCTGGGCTTTCTCGCCCGCCGGCAGTTGAAGCGCGCCTCGGTGGTGGCGCTGGTCGGCAGCCTGCCGCATTCGCAATGGATCAACCCGTCGATCGTCGCCGCCAAGGTCGCCGATGTCTTCGAGGTCGACAGCTATCAGATCACTGCGCCGGTGACGGTCGACGATCCCTCGCTTCGCGATCTCCTGTGGGCGCAACCAACCCTGCAGGATGTGCGGCAGCGCGCGGCCGCCGCCGACATCGCGTTGCTCACGGTCGGCGACATGTCGCCGGACGCCACCATCTTCCGGCACGGCATCGTGCCGTCGTCGCTGATCGTGTCGCTGAAGGCGAAAGGCGCGGTCGCCAACATGCTGTGCTACTTCGTCGATGCCGCGGGCCGGCTGGTCGACCACGAGGTCAATCGGCGCGTCATGGCCATCGATCTCGAAATGGTCGGCCAGGTGCCGAATGTCGTGCTGGCCGCCGGCGGAAAACGCAAGGTTGCCGCGATCCTCGCTGCGCTGAAGGCCGTCAGCACCAATGTGCTGATCACCGACAGCGACACGGCGACCGCGCTGCTGGCCAAAAGCGGCTAGGAGTGATCCTGTTCGAGCTAGATAAGTCCGCGTTCGCGCAAAAAATCCTCGACGCCGACATGGGTCATGGATTCGAACTCGGCGATCGCCTCGGCCACCCGCTTGCGCTGGGCGGCCAGCAGCGTGAACACCTGCTTCATCTCACCGGAAACGCCAAAACGGCTCCACCGCTCGGCGATATGCATGGGCAGGCCGATATCGGCGCAGAATGCATCCAGGCTGTCGTAGCCGAGGCTTGCGACAAGCTGCTTCGTCTCCTCCGCCGACATGCGCGGTTCGAAAGCATGGTCGTGCAGGCGCTGCGCCACCAGCTTGATGTCGGATGGCGAGGCGCCCATGACCTTGCCAAACAGGGTTTTGACATCAGATGGGTCGAATGCGGGCATGCTGGCCTCCCTGGATCGCGGTCCACAGAGAAGATGGGTCAAGGGTCGGCGCCTGACAAGTCATTTCCGCCGTAAGCCGGCGCACCATCCGACACCGGCTGGCAAGAGGCCTAGACCAGCATGCCCATCGGATTTTCGATCAGCCGCTTGAAGGCGACCAGCAGTTCGGCGCCCAGCGCTCCATCGACGGCGCGATGATCGGTCGACAGCGTCACCGACATCACGGTGGCGATTTTGATCTCGCCGTTCTTGACCATCGCCCGCTCCTCGCCGGCACCGACCGCCAGGATCGTCGCATGCGGCGGGTTGATGACGGCGGCAAAGTCCTTGATGCCGAACATGCCAAGATTGGAGACGGCGGTGGTGCCGCCCTGATACTCTTCCGGCTTCAGCTTGCGGCTGCGGGCGCGGCTTGCCAGATCCTTCATCTCGTTCGAGATGGTGGACAGCGTCTTTTCGTCCGCGCGCCGGATGATCGGCGTGATCAGGCCACCGGGGATCGAGACGGCAACCCCGACATCGGCATGCTTGTGCTTGACCATGGCGCTTTCGGTCCACGAGGCGTTGGCATCCGGCACCGCCTTCAGCGCCAGCGCCATCGCCTTGATCACCATGTCGTTGACCGACAGCTTGTAGGCCGGCGCCTCGCCCTTGTCGGTCTTCTTCACCGGCGCCGCCGCGTTGATCTGCGTACGCAATGCCAAGAGTGCATCGAGCTCGCAGTCGAGCGTCAGGTAGAAATGCGGGATGGTGGTCTTGGCCTCGACGAGGCGCCGCGCGATCGTCTTGCGCATGTTGTCGTGCGGGACGAGTTCGTAGGAGCCGGGTTCGAACAAACGCAGCACGTGACCCTCCCCCTTGAGGGGAGGGTGGCCGGCCGAAGGCCGGTCGGGTGGGGTCGGTTCGACCGGGCTCAACGCAGGAGCGGTGCCTCCTGAGACGACCCCCTCTGTCGGCTTCGCCGACATCTCCCCCTCGAGGGGGGAGGAAAGCGCGGCGTCTATGTCGGCTTTTACAACACGGCCATATGGGCCCGTGCCTGCGATATTGGAAAGTGCAATGCCTGCTTCCCGAGCCAAGCGCCGAGCCAAAGGCGTCGCGCGGGTTTTCCCCTCCCCCTCGAGGGGAGGGTGGCCGGCCGCAAGCCGGTCGGGTGGAGTCGGTTCGACCGGGTTCAACGCAGGAGCGGTGCCTCCTGAGACGCCCCCCTCTGTCGACTTCGCCGACATTTTCCTCTCGATGGGGGAGATTGGCGCCTTGTCTCCATACGCCTCCCCGTCAGCATAGATCCAGGCAACAGCCGCGCCCACCGCGATATCGACACCTTCTTTGCCGGTGACGTCGCGCAGCACGCCGCTGGCCGGTGCGTCGATCTCCATCGCCGCCTTGTCGGTCTCGATCTCGAACAGCACGTCGCCCTTCTTGACGTGCGCACCTTCCTCGGCGAACCAGCGCGAAATCTGTCCGGTCGCCATGTCCATGTCGACCTTGGGAAGAATGACTTCGGTCGGCATCTCTCAGCGAACCCCTTTCACGAGGTCGCGCGCGGCGGTGATGATGTCGGGAACCTGCGGCACGGTGGCCTTTTCCAGCTCCGGATTGTAGGGGATCGGCGTCTCTGCGCCGCCCAGCCGCACGATCGGCGCGTCGAGATAGTCGAACGCCTCGCTCTCGGCGATCATGGCGCTGACCTCGGCGCCGATGCCCAGCGTCTTGACCGCCTCGTAGACGCACATCAGCCGCGAGGTCTTCTTGACGCTGTCGATGACGGTCTGCTTGTCCATCGGTCGGATGGTCCTGAGGTCGACGACCTCGACATCGATGCCTTCGGCTTCCAGGGTGGCCGCGGCGTCGAGCGCCTTCTGCACCATGATCGAGGTGGCGACGATGGTGAGGTCGCAGCCCTCGCGGCGGATATCGGCCTTGCCGATCGGCACCGTGTAATAACCTTCGGGCACCGGCCCCTTCATCTTGTAGAGCAGCTTGTGCTCGAAGATCATCACCGGATCGGGATCGGCGACCGCCGCCAATAGCATGCCCTTGGCATCGTAGGGCGTTGCCGGCTGGATGACCTTGAGGCCGGGCACATGTCCGAGCCAGGCTTCGAGGCTCTGGCTGTGCTGCGCGGCCGCGCCGGTGCCGGAGCCGGCGGGAAAGCGCATCACCACGGGAACCGAAACCTCGCCGCCCAGCATGAAGCGCATCTTGGCCGCCTGGTTGACGATCTGCTCCATGGCGAGCGTCGCGAAATCGGAAAACTGGAATTCGAATATCGGCCGCATGCCGGTGAGGGCCGCACCGACCGCGACGCCCGCGCCGCCCAGTTCCGAAATCGGCGTGTCCATCACGCGGTCCGCGCCGTAGCGTTCGACCAGGTCGCCGGTCACCTGGAAGGCGCCGCCATAGACGCCGATATCCTCTCCCATCAGGAAGACGCGCTCGTCCATGTCCATGGCGATCGCCATGGCTTCCTGGATCGCCTGGGCGTAGCTCAGTTCACGCACCATCGCGTCCATCACGCCTGCTCCGTATAGACATACTTTCCGGTCTCGCTGATGTCCGGCGACGGACTTGCCTTGGCGAATTCGATGCCGTCGGCGATTTCCCGCGCCACCGCATCGCGGATGGCCTCGATGCCCTTGTCGTCGATGAAGCCGAATTCGCGCAGCTCGTTTTCGAACAGGGTGATCGGGTCGCGGTTCGACATCCAGTCCTCGATCTCCTCCTTGGTGCGATAGCGGTTGCGGTCGCTCTTGGAGTGGCCGCGATGGCGGTAGGTCTTGGATTCGATCAGCGTCGGCCCCTCGCCCGCCCGCGCACGCTCGATGGCCTTGTAGGAGGCCTCGGCCACCTCGGAGAAGATGTTGCCGTTGACGATGACGCCCGGCATCGAATAAGCGGCGGCGCGGTCGGCGATGTTCTTGACCGCGGTCGAGCGAGCCGTCGACGTCGACATGCCGTAGCCATTGTTCTCGCAGACGAAAATGACGGGCAGCTTCCAGATCGCCGCCATGTTGAGCGCCTCGTGGAAGGCGCCTTCATTGTTGGCGCCGTCGCCGAAGAAGGACACGACAACCTTGCCGGTTTTCATCCTCTTGGAGGAGAGCGCTGCCCCCACCGCGATCGGAATGCCGCCGCCGACGATGCCGTTGGCGCCGAGATTGCCCTTGCCGACATCGGCGATGTGCATCGAGCCGCCGCGACCCTTGCAGTAGCCGGTGGTCTTGCCGAAGAACTCGGCGAACATACGCTTGACCTCGGCGCCCTTGGCGATGCAGTGGCCGTGGCCGCGATGGGTCGAGGTGATCTGGTCATCCTCGCCAAGCGGCATGCAGATGCCCATGGCACTGGCCTCCTGGCCGATCGACAAATGCATGGTGCCGTGGATGAGGCCGCGCGTGTAGCACTCCTCCGCGCCCTCTTCGAAGCGGCGGATGAGGTACATCTTGTAGAGCACCTGCTTGAGTTGCTCGGCGCTGTACTGGCGATAGACGAAGGGCAGGTTGGCGCGGCTGTCCGCCACGGCTTTGCTCAATCCAGCCATGGTCAGGCTCCAACGGTTCCATAGACGAGCTTGTCCTGGCGCGCGCGCAGTTCGGCGATCTTGGAGCCCGGAGCCGGGGCCGCATTGGCATAGGTGATGAGCTCGCCCTTCTTGATCGGCGCCGTCACCGAGCCGCCCTGCAGCAGGCCGCAGGGAATGGCCCGGGCGGCATGCGCGTCCGGCGCCGTCATGATCCAGGCGCGGTAGCAATATTCGCCGATCGCATCGAGCTTCTCGCCCGGCTTCATGTCCTTCTTGGCCACGGCGGCGACTTCGGCCACCGGCTTGGCCAGCGGCACCATGTCGGCCTTGCCGTAGAGCACGACGCGGGCGCAGGTCAGCGGCACTTCGAGCGAAGTCAGGTGATAGGGGCGGTGGAAGGTGAAGTACGGGCCCTTGCCCATCTTCAGATCTTCCATGCGCTCCGAAATGCGCGGGTGCGACATGTCGGCGACGACGAAGACGCCGGGTGCGACACCCTTGCCGATCGAGTAGTCGACGACGCCGACCCTGGACAGCACGCCGCCATCCTTCTGCGGCACCAGCACTTTCGAGAGTTCGCCGAGCGTCGCGGCCGGGCCATGCATGCCGGCCTTGTCGGGTACCAGTCCGGTGGCGTTGGCGATCGCCGCCATCTCGACCATGGTCTTGGAGCCGTCTACGAATTCGACCAGCATGCGCACATTCATGTGGCGGCGCCTGGCCTCTTCCTCATAGGCGGGCGGCGTGGCGTCGACGTTGAGCGGGTTGTTCTTGCCCTTGCCGGCGGCGACGATCGGATGGCCCATGGCCGAGACGAACTCGATCAGTTCCATGCAGGAGGACGGCTCGTCGCCGGCGCCAAGCGAATAGGTGACGCCAAGCCGGTCGGCCTCGCTCTTCAGATAGGCGCCGATGGTGACGTCGGCCTCGACATTCATCATCACCAGGTGCTTGCCGTGTTCCATGGCGCGCAGCCCAATCTCGGCGCCGACGGCGGGAACGCCGGTGGCGTCGATGACGACATCGATGAGGTCATTGTTGATGACCAGGCTGGCGTCATTGGTGACCGCCACCTTGCCGGCCTCCATGGCGGCCGTCATCGCCGAAGCGTTCGACACCTCGCGCGCGTGGCCGGTTTCCTGGAAGGCGATGTCCACCGCCTTGCTGGCGGCGGGCAGGTTCAGTTCGGAAATCGCGCCGATCTCGATGCCGGACATATGCGCGACACGGGTAACGATATCGGTTCCCATCTCGCCGGAGCCGATCAGGCCGATACGAATGGGCTTGCCCGACTTGCCGCGTTCCTCGAGATCGCGGGCAAGGCCCGTCAATGAAACATTGGAAGCCATACCGCTCATTCCTCCCGTAGTGCAGGCCATGTTCAAGTGCTTGACGGGTATTGAACATCTGTATTCCTGTCAAGACTAATGTCCAAATTCGGTGCTTTTTGACGCGCCTTCGCGGAGGCTGCGGCGCCCTAGGCAACGGCAGCCGCACGGCGGGTGCATATCGACAGGCAGGCGCGGCGGCGGGGCTTCCCGACGCCGGGAACAAGCAGGCCGGTCCATGGCCGACCAGCGCTATCCAGACACAGACGGGCGCGGTGGCGTTGACGCTGACGCCGTCAAGCACTGCCTCCACGGCTTGACTTGTGAGAAAGCAGGCTTCGGCCTAATAAAGCCACAGCTCATTCAGGGCCGGGGAATTTGTATGCGCTGGAACCCGAGAAGGGTCCTGATCGATCTGCTGAACCAGAACCGGCCTGTCAGAGCAGCCAAGGCATTGCGAAATGCCTTGATTGAACGCAACTTCCGTGGACGCGGCGTTGCGGAAGGTTTGAAATTCGCCGACGAAGTGCGGCGAACCGGTGATCGGCGATTTTGTTTTGTCATTGCCTTCAACACCCCTTGGGTCATCGACGCGATGGCCCGCTCCTGGGAGCTGTATTCGTCCGGAATGACGCTGGTCGTTGTCGACAACTCTCCAAAGCAATCGGCTCGCACCCGTATCGAGGAAATCTGTCGAGCGCGGGGCGTCCCCTATTTCGGCTTGCCCCGAAACTGGGAGCGTCATCCCAACCGGTCGCATGGAACGTCCATGAACTGGATCTTTCACAATATCATCCGGCCGATGCAGCCCGAGCTGTTCGGTTTTCTGGATCACGACTGCTTTCCGATCATCCCCGTGGACATTCCCGCGACCATGGAAGGAAAAGTCGTCTATGGCACAAAGCGCCGGTCAACATCGGATCGCCAAGCGTGGTTCTTGTGGGCAGGATTCTGCTTCTTCCGCTTTAGCGCCATGGAGAATGTGGACATGGATTTTAACCCCCGCTTCATCCACGGAATGGACACTGGCGGAGGCAACTGGGCTGGACTCTATCGCCTGCTCGGCGAAAACGATGTCTTGGATGCGCCAGCCACTACGGCTCATCTGAACCTCGGCGAGGCCGACTCCGGTCATCAGATGTTGGGCAGCGCCTTTCTGCATATCGGCGGCGCTGGCTACCGGAAGTTGATCAACACCCAGCGATACCGGCGGCTGGTCTCCAACTATTTGTGGGAGACCTATCTGCATGGCGATGAGAACCGCCTCGTTAAGGAACTTTGACCAAACTCAGGCCATAGCCTCTACTGTGCCGTCCAGCCGCCGTCCATTGGCAAGGTCGTCCCGGTGATCTGCCTGGCTGAATCCGAGCACAGGAACAGCGTCAGCGCCGCAAGCTCCTCGACGGTGACGAATTCCTTCGTCGGCTGTGCGGCGAGCAGCACGTCGTGCTTGACCTGCTCCTCGGTCATGCCGCGCGCCTTCATCGTGTCGGGTATCTGCTTTTCGACCAGCGGCGTCCAGACGTAGCCCGGCGCGATCGCGTTGACGGTGATGCCGTCCTGCGCAACTTCCAGCGCCACCGTCTTGGTCAGGCCTGCAATGCCGTGCTTGGCCGAGACATAGGCCGACTTGAACGGCGAGGCGACCAGCGCATGCGCCGACGCCGTGTTGATGATGCGGCCCCATTTGCGCGCCTTCATGCCGGGCACCACCGCCTTGATGGCGTAGAAGGCTGCCAAAAGATTGATGCGGATGATGGCTTCCCACTTGTCGTCGGGAAAGTCCTCGATCGGTGCGACGTGCTGGATGCCGGCATTGTTGACCAGGATATCGAGACTGCCGAACGCGGCCTCGGCGTCATGCACCATGGCGCTCACCGCAGCCCCATCCATCATGTTGGCATCGGAATAGCGGCACTTGACGCCGAAATCCTTCTCGATGCCGGCGCGTTCCTGCTCGATCGCGGCGGCATCGCCAAGGCCATTGATGGTGACGTTGGCGCCTTCGGCGGCAAAGGCGCGGGCGATGGCCAGGCCGATACCGCTGGTCGAGCCGGTGACGAGGGCATTCTTCGAAGACAGGGAACCCATGGTGATCTCGCGCGAAGTGGGAGGGAACATGACGATATAATTGTGCGTCGCAACATGACAATGGCAGAGCCATGTGTCGATGCGATTACAGCCAGACGACACCGCTGGCACGGCCCCTCGCCCCCTTCGAAACCATGGTCGTGAGCCTGACACGGCCCTGTCATGGTGCCGTGCAACATAATCGCTTGCGCATTCGCGCGGTCATTCCTGACGAAAATATTGCCCGAAGAACCTTGGGGGTGCAGCTTGGAAATCGCCGATGTCGTGAAGCGCGCCTATGCGATGCCGCTGACCAACCCGTCCTTCCCGCCAGGGCCCTATCGTTTCTTCGACCGTGAATACATCATCATCACCTATCGCACGACGCGTGAGGCGCTCGAGGCGGTCGTGCCGGCGCCGCTGGAGATCGACGAGCCGCTGGTCAAGTACGAGTTCATCCGCATGCCGGACTCGACCGGCTTCGGCGACTACACCGAGACCGGTCAGGTCATCCCCGTGCGCTACAAGGGCCAGCATGGCGGCTACGTCCATTCGATGTATCTCGACGACGACGCGCCGATCGCCGGCGGCCGCGAGTTGTGGGGTTTCCCGAAGAAGCTGGCCAACCCCAAGATCATCCATGAGGGCGAGGTGATCGTCGGCACGCTGCACTATGGCAGCGTTCTGTGCGCTACCGGCACCATGGGCTACAAGCACCGCGAGGCCGACCACGATTCCGTGCTCGCAGCGCTCGCCGCGCCCAATTTCCTGATCAAGATCATCCCGCATGTCGACGGAAGCCCGCGCATCTGCGAGCTGGTGCGCTACTACCTCACCGATATCACGCTGAAGGAGGCCTGGACGGCGCCGGCAGCGCTCGATCTCAGACCACACGTCATGGCCGACGTGGCGAAGCTGCCGGTGCTCGACATCGTATCCGCCGTTCATTTCAAAGCCGACCTGACGCTGGGACTGGGCGAGGTGGTCCACGACTATCTCGGCGATCACCGCCTGTCCGCCGCCAACCAGCTGGAGAAAGCCCGTGCTTGAACGCAACCGCAAGAAGGAGGCCACCGCCACCATCGAGGAAATCTCGGCGCAATACGACCGTATCGCGCTGGTGTTTCAGGGTGGCGGCGCGCTCGGCGCCTACCAGGCCGGGGTCTACCAGGCGCTGGCCGACGCCGGCTGCGAGCCGACATGGCTGTCCGGCGTGTCGATCGGCGCCATCAATGCGGCGATCATCGCCGGCAATGAGTCAAGCCGTCGTCTCCAGCGTCTTGAGCAGTTCTGGCAAACGATCTCGGGCCGCAAGATCTGGTCCTATACGCCCGAAGGCGATATCTATCGCGATATCCGCAACCGCACCTCCTCGTGGATGACGATGACCATGGGCCAGCCCGGCTTCTTCAAGCCGCGCAGCCCCAATCCCTGGTTCGAGCAGCAGGGCGCCGAGGGCGCCACCAGCTTCTACGACACCGCCGAGTTGAAGGACACGCTGGAAAGCCTGATCGACTTCGACGTGCTGAACGACGGCAAGAAGCGGCTGAGCGTCGGCGCGGTCAATGTCCGCACCGGCAACTTCGTCTATTTCGACACTGACAAGGTCCGCATCGGACCGGAGCACATCATGGCCAGCGGCGCGCTGCCGCCTGCTTTCCCAGCGATCCGCATCGAGGGCGAGTATTACTGGGATGGCGGCATCGTCTCCAACACGCCGCTGCAATATCTGCTCGACCAGGAAGAGGACCGTTCTTCCCTCGTCTTCCAGGTCGACCTGTTCAGCGCCCGCGGTGTCCTGCCGCGCAGCATGCCCGACGTGCTGTCGCGTCACAAGGACATCATGTATTCCAGCCGCACGCGCCAGAACACCGACAACTTCAAGCGCATCCATGGCCTGAAGATGCGCCTGCTCGACGCGCTGAAGCGGGTGCCCAAGGAGCAGCTGACGCCGGATGAGGAAGTGCTGATCGCGGACTATTCCGACGCCGGCATCGTCAACATCGTGCACCTGATCTACCAGCACAAGGGCTATGAAGGTCACGCCAAGGACTATGAGTTCTCCGGCACCTCGATGCGCGAGCATTGGGAGACAGGCCTTGAGGACACCCAGCGCACCTTGCGCCATCGCAAATGGCTGACCCTGCCGACCAATGTCGATGGCGTTGCCATCCACGATCTGCATCGCGAGGATCCGACCTAGAGTCGGGCAAGGGCGGTACCCGCAACAATCCCGCCGTCGAGTTCCTTCACACCCCCCTCTGTCCTGCCGGACATCTCCCCCGCAAGGGGGGAGATCAATGAGGGCTGCGCCTTCGCCAATCTCCAATAGCTCTCAAGACTGGCGGGGCGCATGAACTGCTAATCTCCCTCCTTGCGGGGGAGATGGCCGGCAGGCCAGAGGGGGGTGCTGTCCCGCGACGCTTCGGGATGAACAAGAAAAAGGCAGCGCCGGCGACCGGCGCTGCCTTTTTTCTGAAAGTACATGCTCCGCTCAGAACACCTGGCGGAAGACGATGAACAGCACGAAGGCGAGCGCGATCGAGCACGGCAGGGTCAGCACCCAGGCCAGCAGCAGGTTGCGCACCGTCGACCACTGCAGGCCCGAACCGTTGGCGGCCATCGTTCCGGCGACGCCCGACGACAGCACATGGGTTGTCGACACCGGGAGGCCGAGCCTGTCGGCCATGCCGATGGTCACCATCGCCACCAGTTCGGCGGCCGCACCCTGGCCGTAGGTCAGGTGGCTCTTGCCGATCTTCTCGCCGACGGTGACCACGATGCGCTTCCAGCCAACCATCGTGCCAAGGCCAAGCGCCAGGGCGACGGCGATCTTCACCCACAACGGGATGAACTTCGTCGCGTTGTCGACCGCCTTGTGGTAGTCGGTGACCGCCTTGAGATCGGCCGCTTCCATCGGCAACAGCTTTTTCTTGTCGATCAGCTTGAGCGCCTCGCCGATCAGATAGATGTCGTTACGGGCGTTGCTGACGAGATCGGTCGGCACGTTGTCGACCGAGGCATAGGGCTGCAGCCCGGCGGTCGTGTTGTGGATATAGGTCTGCAGCGCCACGGTGGTCTGGTCGCTCCAGGTCCGGGTGCGCACTGCATCCTGGACAGCGGCCTTGGCGTCGGCGACGGTGATGCCGGGCTTTGCATATTTGCCGAGCGCCGTCTCGACATTGACGGAGGCCGACTTGTAGGCTTCGAGGTAGTTGATGTCGGGCGTCCTGTTCAGCGCATAGGCCGTCGGCACCACGCCGATCAGGATCAGCATGATCAGGCCCATGCCCTTCTGGCCGTCATTGGAGCCGTGCGCGAAGCTGACGCCGGTGCAGGTGAAGATCAGCAGAGCGCGGATCCACCAGGGCGGCGGGGCATTGCCCTTCGGCGCCTCGTAGAGCGCCGGATTGCGCACCAGAAGCTTCATCACATAGAGCAGGATGGCGGCGGCGAAGAAGCCGACGATCGGCGATACCAGCAAGGTGGTGCCGACATTGGTCGCCTGCGACCAGTCGACGCCGCTGGTGGCGCTGCCGGCCGGCGCCATGAACTGATTGGCGAGGCCGACGCCAATGATCGAGCCTACCATGGTGTGCGAGCTCGAGGCAGGCAGGCCGAGGAACCAGGTGCCGAGGTTCCACAGGATGGCGGCAACCAGCAGCGCGAACACCATGGCAAAGCCCGAGGAGGAACCGACCTGCAGGATCAGCTCGACCGGCAGCAGCGACAGGATGCCGAAGGCGACCGCGCCGCTGGAGGTGAGGACCCCGAGGAAATTGAAGACGCCCGACCACATGACGGCGAATTCGGCCGGCAGGGAGCGCGTGTAGATGACGGTCGCCACCGCATTGGCGGTGTCGTGGAAGCCGTTGACGAATTCGAAGCCGAGCGCGATCAGCAAGGCAATGCCGAGCAGGATCCATGGCACGGTCTTGGCCACCGCCAGATCCTGGCTGAGCGCGTAGGCGACATAGACGATGCCAACCAGCACCAGCACACCGAAGGCCGGCAGGAACCACTTCGCGCCACCTGAATGATCCAGCGGATGCTCCGGTCTCGGAATGCCCGCCTCGCTAGAAACTATGTCCACCATGTCCCACTCCTATTGCATTGCAGCAAAGAACTGGGAAAGACGCTATGTCCGGACGATGAACCCTGTGTGACGCCGGGTAGACCCCTGAAGCTCCTAGGCCGGACCGGAGCTTGTCTTCAGGATTGCCGAGAACAGCGGATCGAAGGCGCGGCTGATCGGCGCCGCCGCGGCACCGAGCGCGATCGACCAAGGGTCCGTTGTGCCGAGCTGCAGGCGTGGCAAGGTCCGGCCTGGCCGGTCGGCGATCGACGGCAGCAGCGGATGCATCGCTTCGACCAGCCGGCGGGCCAGCGCTTCCGGTGCGCCGCTGGTCAGGATGACGGTCTGTGGATCGAAGATCGTCTCGATCAGATGCACGCTCCAGCGCAAATCATGCGCCGCGCCGTCGATCCAGGCCATCATCCCAGGATTCCCGCCCAGGACCAGGGCATTCATCTGCTCGTAGATATCGCTGTCCGCCGGGTTGAGGCCGAGATGCTGGTAGAGCGAGGCCAGCGATGCGCGATGTTCGAGCGGTGTCGAGCCGGGACCGGCCGGCGACAGCAAGGCCATGCCGATTTCGCCGGCATTGCCGTGGCCGCCGCTGTAGAGTTCGCCATTGAGGATCAGTCCGGTGCCGATGCCGTAGCCGACATAGAGGCAGACCGCGTGATCGACGCCATGCGCCGCGCCCACGATGCGTTCCGCCGTCGCACAAGCGGCGGCGTCGTTCTGCAGGCCGACATTCAGCCCCGTGCCTTTGGCCAGCGTCTCCAGCAGCGGAAACTTCTGCCAGGCCGGCATCATCCATTTGTCGTCCGAATCCTTCAGCCCGAAAGGGCCGGGCATGGCCACGCCGAGACCGACCAGCCGTTTCTCCGACTGCGAGGAAATCCCGGCCAGGTCGCGCCGGACGCCGTCGATCAGGCCGAGGATCACCTCGACGCCCTTCGAAGGCTCATCGAACGGCAGGTTTGCCTCGGCGCGCGCCAGCACACTGCCCATCAGATCGACCGCGACCGCCCGCGTCAGGTAGCGGTCGATCTGCAGGCCGATGGCGAAGGCGCCTTCGGGAACCAGCCTGTAGGGTGTCGAGGGCTGCCCCCTGCCCTTGCGCACCGCATCGAGCGCCACGACAAGGCCGTCGCTTTCGAGATCCTCGATGATGTTGGAAACCGCCTGCTTGGTTAGCTGCGTCGCCCGCGCCAGGTCGGCGCGCGACAGGGCACCATTGAGGCGCAATGCCTCGATCATCACACGGCGGTTGTGCGCGCTGGTGCCTTCCTGATTGGTGCCGCTTTTGGCGCGGATCGGGCTGATGTCATCCATCGGCGTTTCCCCTCTTGACTCCATTAGAATATTGATCGACTAATTAAGTCAAGCGAGTTGACTTAATGCGAACCGAATGCCGCAAAACAAGATGGCCAGGGCCTCGGCCCGTCGCCACCGGGCAGCCGGGTGATCATCAGGTCACGCGACATGGATCCGGGAAGACGGTGCGAAATATCGGCACCGCCGGCCCATCAACGCCGGAAATGGGAGAAGAAGATGCTTAAGACAATCACCAAAACACTGGTCGGCGCGGTCTTCGCTGGCGGACTGTTCGTTCCGCACGCTTTCGCCGAAACCACGCTCAACGCGCTTTTCATGGCGCAGGCCGCCTACAGCGAGGCCGATGTGCGCGCCATGACGGATGCCTTCACCAAGGCCAATCCGGACCTCAAGGTCAATCTCGAATTCGTCCCCTATGAAGGCCTGCACGACAAGACCGTGCTCGCCCAGGGCTCGGGCGGCGGCTACGACGTCGTGCTGTTCGACGTCATCTGGCCAGCCGAATACGCCACCAACAAGGTGCTGGTCGACGTGTCGTCCAAGATCACCGACGACATGAAGAAGGGTGTGCTGCCCGGCGCCTGGACCACGGTCCGCTACGACGGCAAATATTACGGCATGCCCTGGATCCTCGACACCAAATACCTGTTCTACAACAAGGAAATCCTGGAAAAGGCCGGCATCAAGGCACCGCCGAAGACCTGGGAAGAGCTCGGCGCTCAGGCCAAGATCATCAAGGACAAAGGCCTGCTGAAAACGCCGATCGCCTGGAGCTGGTCGCAGGCCGAGGCCGCGATCTGCGACTACACCACGCTGGTCAGCGCCTATGGCGGCGACTTCCTCAAGGACGGCAAGCCGGACTTCCAGAACGGCGGCGGCCTCGAGGCGCTGAGATACATGGTCGACAGCTACAAGTCCGGCCTCACCAACCCGAACTCCAAGGAGTTCCTGGAGGAGGACGTGCGCAAGGTTTTCGAAAACGGCGACGCCGCTTTCGCCTTGAACTGGACCTACATGTACAACATGGCCAACGATCCGAAGGACTCGAAGGTCGTCGGCAAGGTCGGCGTTGTGCCGGCGCCGGGCGTTGCCGGCACCAGTGAGGTTTCGGCCGTCAACGGCTCGATGGGCCTCGGCGTCACGGCTGTCTCGAAGCATCCCGACGAAGCCTGGAAGTACATCGAGTTCATGACCTCGCAGGCGACGCAGAACCAGTATGCCAAGCTCTCGCTGCCAATCTGGGCCTCATCCTATGACGACCCGGCCGTCACCAAGGGCCAGGAAGAGCTGATCGCCGCCGCCAAGCTCGGCCTGGCCGCCATGTATCCGCGTCCGACCACGCCGAAATACCAGGAGCTGTCGACCGCGCTGCAGCAGGCGATCCAGGAATCGCTGCTCGGCCAGTCCTCGCCGGAAGACGCCCTGAAGACCGCCGCCCAGAACAGCGGCCTCTGAACTCGTCTTGTTCTCAGCACGGGCGGCCTAAGTGCCGCCCGTGCTATGTCTGAAATCACCATGAATGAAGAGAGGCTGCTCTGATGTCGGGCACCTGGATGACGACCCGTGCTTGGTTGCTGATGCTGCCGCTGCTCGTGGTCATGATCGCCGTCATCGGCTGGCCGCTGGTCGATACGGTCAGCCTTTCCTTCACCGATGCCAAGCTGGTCGGCACGGGTGGCGATTTCGTCGGCTTCGACAATTACACGAAGATGCTGTCGAGCGCGAATTTCTCGCGCACGCTGGTCACCACGGCGCTGTTCGCGGTCATCTCGGTTGCCGCCGAGATGGTGATCGGCGTTCTCGCGGCTCTTTTGCTCAATCAGGAATTCCGCGGCCGTGCCATCCTGCGTGCCCTGATGATTCTGCCCTGGGCGTTGCCGACGGTGGTCAACGCCACCCTGTGGCGGCTGATCTACAATCCTGAATATGGCGCGCTGAACGCGGCTCTCACGCAACTCCATCTGATCGACGCCTATCGCTCCTGGCTTGGTGAACCCGGCACGGCGCTGGCGGCCCTGATCGTCGCCGACTGCTGGAAGAACTTTCCGCTGGTGGCGCTGATTGCGCTCGCCGCCCTGCAGGCGGTGCCGCGCGACATCACCGCCGCCTCGCTGGTCGACGGCGCCGGGCCCTTCAACCGCTTCCGCTTCGTCATCCTGCCCTACCTCGCCGGCCCGCTGATGGTGGCGCTGGTGCTGCGCACCATCGAGGCGTTCAAGGTCTTCGACATTATCTGGGTGATGACCCGCGGCGGCCCGGCCAACAGCACGCGCACGCTGTCGATCCTCGTCTACCAGGAGGCCTTCTCCTTCCAGCGCGCCGGCTCCGGCGCGTCGCTGGCGCTGATCGTCACGCTGCTCGTGACGGTGCTCGCCGTCGCCTATGCGACGCTGGTCAGGAAGACCGCCGGGAGTGCCGCCTGATGGAACGCAAGAGCCTCGGCTTCACCATCTTCATCCACGCCTGCGCATTGCTGCTCGCCGCGATCATCCTGGCGCCTATCGCCTGGCTGTTCATCATGAGCATATCGCCGGCCGCCGACCTTGCCGCCAAGCCGCTGCGCTGGTGGCCGCAGGCCGCCGACTTCTCGCGCTACCGGCAATTGCTGTCGACCGCTGAAAACAGCGCCGGCGCCGCCTTCACCTCGTCGCTGCGCAACAGCCTGGAGATCGCCGGCATGGCGACGCTGGCGGCATTGGCCCTCGCCATCCCCGCCGGCTGGGCGGTGTCCCGCACGCCGGCGATCGGCTGGTCGCTGTCGATGGTCATCGCCACCTACATGCTGCCGCCGGTGGCGTTGGCCGTGCCGCTCTATATGGGCCTGTCGCATCTCGGCCTGCTCAACAATGTCTTCGGCCTGGCGTTGGTCTACCTGACCATCCTGGCGCCCTTCACCACCTGGCTGATGAAATCGGGCTTCGACTCCATCCCGCGCGAAATCGAGGCGGCGGCGATGATCGACGGCGCCGGCCTGTTCCAGACCCTGCGCATCATCACTCTGCCGCTCGCCGCACCGGCAATGGCGACCTCGGCGCTGTTTGCCGTGCTGCTCGCCTGGGATGAATTCTTCTATGCGCTGCTGTTCACCTCCGACCAGCGCGCCAAGACCCTGACCGTCGCCATCGCCGATTTGGCCGGCGGCCGTGTTTCCGATTATGGGCTGATCGCCACCGCCGGCGTACTCGCCGCTCTGCCGCCGGTGCTGATCGGCCTGGTCATGCAGCGGGCGCTGATTTCGGGCCTGACCAGCGGCGGTGTGAAAGGATGATGATGACTGCGACAAAAACCCGGCCGGCCGGACTGGCCGCGATCGACCGCGAAATGGCGCGGCAGCATGCCGACGCGCGCACTTCGTTCGAACAGAACGCCGCCGTGGCGCAACAGGTCGCCGCCGCGATCGGGAAGACCGGACGCCTGCTTCTGCTCGGCATGGGTGGTTCGCATGCGGTTGGGCGCGCCGTCGAGCCGCTCTATCGCGCGCGCGGCATCGATGCCCTGGCGCTGCCGCTTTCCGAACAGCTCGGCCAGCCCCTGCCGCTGGCGGGACGGACGGTGCTTGTCACCTCGCAATCGGGCGAGAGCGCTGAGGTCGTCAGGTGGTTTGCAGAGGCCGGCGGTACCGTCGATGTTTTCGGCCTGACCCTGGAAAGCACCTCCTTCCTGGCGCGCACGGTGCCTTGCCTCGTCGGCGCCGGCGGCACCGAACTGGCCTTTGCCGCGACCCGCAGCCTGACCGTGAGCTTCGCCTTGCACCTGGCCATCCTTGCAGCCCTCGGCGACGACCCGGATGCCGCGCTCGGCGCGCTGGACCAGCCGCACGATACGGACATCAAACAGGCACTTGTGGCACTGGAAAAAGTGACCGCCATCGTCGCCTCGGGTCGCCGGCTGCAGGGCGTCGCCGAGGCTCTGGCGCTCGGCCTCACCGAACTGTCGCGGTTGCCGTGCTTTTCACTCGAAGGCGGCCAGTTGCGGCATGGGCCGATGGAGATGCTCGGCCCGCGGATCGGCGTCATCCTGTTTCGCGGCAACGATCCGACGGCGGACCTGGTGACCGCCATGGCCACCTCCGTGGTCGAGGCCGGCGCGCCGCTCGTCATCTTCGATTCGTCTGAGCTCGCGCCGGTCGTGGGTGCGGCCACCCTATCTTTCAAACCGGCTTCCGGTATGGCCGCCATCTTTGCCATGCTGCCGGTCGCCCAGCGCCTGATGATCGCTTTCGCCGATGCCCGTGTCGACAATGCCGGCACGCCTGTTCGCACCACCAAGATCACCAGGAGCGAATGATGCGTCCACTTGCGGTGATCGGCAACGTCAATGTCGATTTGATCGTCGGCCCGGTCGCGCCATGGCCGAAGGCGGGAACCGAAACCGTCGTCGATCATGACGAATTGCGCGTTGGCGGCCAGGCCGGCAACAGCGGACTGGCCTGGCAGGCGCTGGGCGTCGACTTCGCTATTGCCGCCAATGTCGGCGACGACCAGTTCGGCCGCTGGCTTCGCGAGGCTTTCGCAAGCCGCGCCGAAAAATGGCCGGTGCGTCCCGAAGGCACGACGCTGTCGGTCGGCATGACCCATCCGGATGGCGAGCGGACCTTCTTCACCACGCGCGGCCACCTGCCGCGCTTCAGCCTTGCCGACGTCCTGTCCGTTCTGGACGGCAACGCGCTTTCTGGCGGCTACGCGCTGCTCTGCGGCTCTTTCCTGACCGAAGACCTCACGCGCGACTACGAGGCGTTTTTCGACTGGGCGGACGGCCACGGCATTGCCGTCGCGCTCGACACCGGCTGGCCGATCGACGGCTGGACCGAAGCCAACTGCGCCGCGGCAAGGGCATGGCTCTCGCGCTGCCACCTAGCCCTTTTCAACGAGGTCGAGACGGTGACGCTGGCGGCAACACCAAGCCCGGTGGAAGCCGCGCGCGAAATCCGCTCCAGCATGCGGCAGGGTGCGACCTTCGTCGTCAAGCGCGGGCCGCAAGGCGCCATCGTCATCGATCCGGACGGGAACCTCGTCGAAGCCACGGCGCCTGATGTCCGCGTCGTCGACACGATCGGTGCCGGCGATGTCTTCAACGCCGCCTTCCTGGCGGCCCTCGCCCAGGAACGGCCGCTGTCCGCCTGCCTTCGCGCCGCGACGCATGTCGCTTCGCGCGCCATTTCCACTCTGCCCCGCAACTATGGCGGGCCGATGCATCTCGAGGAGCCCATGCATGAGCGCGCTTGAAATCCGCGGCATCCGCAAGAGCTATGGCAGCGTCGAGACGCTGAAGGGCATCGACATCGCGCTGCAGAGCGGCGAATTCCTGGTGCTGCTGGGCTCGTCCGGCTGCGGAAAGTCGACGCTGCTCAACATCATCGCCGGGCTCGCCGAAGCGACAAGCGGCGATGTGCTGATCGGCGGACACTCGATCCTCGGCGTTCACCCCAAGAACCGCGACATCGCCATGGTCTTCCAGTCCTATGCGCTCTATCCGAACCTGACCGTGCGCCGCAACATCGGCTTCGGGCTCGAGATGCGCGGGGTTGCGGCCGATGAGCGCGAGACGGCCGTGAACGAGGCGGCGAAACTGCTGCAGATCGAGACCTTGCTCGACCGCAAGCCGAGCCAGCTTTCCGGCGGCCAGCGCCAGCGCGTCGCCATCGGCAGGGCGCTGGTGCGCAAGCCGCAGGTCTTCCTGTTCGACGAGCCGCTGTCCAACCTCGACGCCAAGCTGCGCCTGGAAATGCGCACCGAGCTGAAGCGGTTGCACCAGATGTTGCAGACCACCGTCGTCTACGTCACCCATGACCAGATCGAGGCGATGACGCTGGCGACGCGCATCGCGGTGATGCGCGACGGCAGGATCGAACAGCTCGGCACACCGGAAGAGATCTACAACGAGCCGGCAACGCTCTACGTCGCGGGCTTTGTCGGCGCACCGTCGATGAACATGCTTCAGGCCATCGTCACCGGCGGCAAACTGGCCGTTGCCGAGTCCGATGTGCTGATGCCTCTGCCCGCGCGCTATGCGAACGCGGCTCGCGAAGGCGCTCCCGTTATCGTCGGCATCAGACCCGAAGCGCTTCGCGTGGCGAGCGACACCGCGACGGAACTGTCATTGCCCGTGGAGATCGAGGTTGTCGAATTGACTGGCCCCGAACTGGTCACGACGGCACGGATCGGCACGCAAAGGCTAACCGCTTGCCTGCCGCCGCGAGCCCGGGTCGCCAAGGGCGAAAAGCACAATCTCACCTTCGATGAAACTGCGCTTCGCCTATTCGACCCTTCGACAGGCAAGGCCCTGCCAACGGCCTGAGACAAGCCGCGCACGGGGCAGCGCTGTCGGCTCGCACCGCCCCGACTATTTGGCGATCTCCAGCAGGGTGGAGACCAGCAGTTCCCGCTCGTCTTTCGACAGCACATCGGAATCGAAGAGGTTCATGCTGCGCAGCCCCTCGATGGCGAGATAGCAGACCAGCAGCGATTTGAGGTCTGATGTTTCGCCCTTCAGCCGTTCGAAAAGCTGGCGCTTGAAAGTCTTGATCGGCGTCATGAAATCGGGATCCTCGGCGATCGCCGAAAAGATCCAGGACGCCGAGGGCTGCTTTTCCTCGCAGTCATTGGCCGACAGCCTGATGTAGACGGCGAGCGGGTTTTTACCCCCGCCATTGCTGTTGGCGGCTTCCAACGCGCGCTCGAATTCGCGCAGATAGTCCTCGACCAGCCCCTGCATCAATTTGGCCTTGGTCGGAAAATTGTAGAGCAGCCCGCCTTTCGACACGCCGGCGCGGCTGGCGACGGCCTCCAGCGAGAGGCTGCCGGGTCCGGTTTCCCGGGCAACATCTGCCGCCGCGGCGAGAATCTTCTCGCGCGAATTCGGTCGTTGGGCTCTCATGGCGCCTCCCTTGGCGAGCTTAGGCCCAATTGACAAGACCGTCCAGACGGTACAGTAAGACCGCCGCTATTTGAAATCGGGGCCTGCAGTCGATATGTGTCCCGATGTCCGCGCTTTGCGCCGGATTTCGACTGAGGGGACTTCCTTGTTCAAGCGCATACTCCGTATCATTATCATCATTGCGGTCCTGGCCGTGCTCGTCATCGTGGTCGGCGGCATCGTCGGCTTCAACTTCCTGCGCGACAACGGCATCAAGCAGTATTTCGCCACCATGAAGCCGCCCGCGGCGACCGTGTCGACGACCATCGTCAAGCCGTCGAGTTGGACGCCCGGCGTCGAGGCGATCGGCACCGTGCGGGCGGTGCGTGGTGTCGACCTGACGGTCGAGACTGCCGGCATCGTCAAGGAAATCCCCTTCCATGCCAACGAGAAAGTCGCGGCCAACGCGGTGCTGCTGCAACTTGACGACGCCGTCGAGCGCGCCGATCTCGACGCCCAGAAAGCGCAGGCCGCGCTCGATCAGGTGTCGCTGAACCGCGCCCTCGAACTGACAAAACGCGGCGTCGGCTCGGACTCGACACTGGACAGCGCGCGGGCGGCGGCGTCCGCTTCGGCGTCCCAGGTCACCAGGCTCCAGGCCGTGCTCGAGCAGAAGCAGCTGACGGCTCCCTTCGCCGGTACGGTCGGCATCCCGAAGATCGACCTCGGCCAGTATCTGTCGCCCGGCACTTCCGTTGTGACACTGCAGGATCTCGACACGATGCGGGCCGACTTCACGGTTCCCGAACAGGAGCTCCCGCTGCTCAAGATCGGCCAGACGGTTCGCTTGGGACTTGGTGGCGACGACAAGCCGTTTGCCGGCGCCATTCGCGGCATCGACCCCAAGATCGACCCGTCCAGCCGGCTGGTGAACATCCGGGCGGAGGTCGCCAACCCCGACGGCAAGCTGACCCCCGGCCAGTTCGTGCAGGTGCGTGTCGAACTGCCCGAGGAGCAGAACGTGCTGATACTGCCACAGACGGCGCTGACCACCAGCCTCTACGGCGACTACGTCTTCGTCGTGCAACCGGCCAAACCGGCTGCGGCGGCGCCGGCCAAGCCGGAAGAAAAACCCGCCGCGGCTACCGACAAGGCGGCGGATGCCAAGCCAGCGGATGCCAAGCCTGCGGATGCCAAGCCGGCGGACGCGATGAAGCCGGCAACCGATGACATGAAGCCGGCCGCTGATGCGGGCAAGCCCGCGGCCGATGCGGCTAAACCTGCCGACAAGCCCGCTACCGATGCGGCCAAGCCGGCGGCGGAAGGCGACAAGCCAGCGCTGGTGTTGTCCCAGGTCTTCGTCAAGCCCGGCCGCCGCAACCAGGGCATGGTCGAGATCGTCGAAGGGCTGAAGGCTGGCGACGAGGTCGTCACCGCGGGCCAGAACCGCCTCTTCAACGGCATGTCCGTCAACGTCGACAACACCATCGACCCGACCAAATCGGCGAACAAGCAGGCCGACCAGCAATGAGCTTTTCCGATCTCTTTATTCGCCGGCCCGTCCTTTCGACGGTCCTTGCCTGCATGATCCTGCTGCTCGGGTTCCAGGGCATCTTCAACCTGTCGATCCGGCAGTATCCGAAGGTTGATGAAACGGCGATCACCATCACGACCGCCTATCCGGGTGCCAGCGCCGACCTGATCCAGGGCTTCATTTCCGCCCCGATCGCGCGCGCCGTCGCCTCGACCGAAAACATCGACTACGTCACCTCGTCCAGCCGTCCGTCCTCCAGCACCGTGACGGTGCAGATGAAGCTCGGCTCCAACCCCGACGTGGCGCTGACCGAAGTGCTGTCCAAGGTCCAGGGCGTGCGCGGCACCTTGCCGGACGCGTCCAAGGACCCGGTCATCGTCAAGGGCACCGGCCAGCAGTTCGCGATGATGTACATCTCGATGCAGAATCCGAACATGACGAAGGAGCAGCTGACCGAATATATCGAGCGCGTCATCAGGCCCCGCATGTCGACGGTCGAAGGTGTCGCCGACGTGCAGATCTTCGGCGCCCAGGAATATTCGATGCGCGTTTGGATCGACCCGGTCCGGCTTGCCGCGCGCGGGGTGACGGCAGCGGAAGTGCTGGCAGCGATCAACAACTCCAACTTCCTGTCTGCGCCCGGAAACACCCAGAACGAATATGTCGTTTCCTCCATTACGGTGCGTTCGACGCTGCAGACGCCGGAAGCCTTCGCCGAACTACCGCTGCGCTCGACCGACGGCAATGTGGTGCGGCTGCGTGACGTGGCCCGCGTCGAACTCGGCGCCGAGAACACCGACACCAGGGTCTCCTTCAACGGCAAGCCCGGCACCTTCCTCGCCATCTTCCCGACCCCGGCGGCCAACCCGCTGACCACAGCGGCCGCGCTCACCAAGCTTGTGCCGCAGATCCAGGAAACGCTGCCGAAAGGCATGACGATCGAGGTCGTCTACGACGCCACCGGGCAGATCAGCGCCTCGATCGACGAGGTGTTCAAGACCATCGCCGAGGCGGTCGCCATCGTGGTCGTCGTCATCCTTCTGTTCCTTGGCTCTTTCCGTTCGGTGATGATGCCGATCATCACCATCCCGCTGTCGCTGGTCGGCGTCTGTTTCCTTCTGTTCGCGGTCGGCTATTCGATCAATCTTCTGTCGCTGCTGGCCATGGTGCTGGCAATCGGCCTTGTCGTGGACGACGCCATCGTGGTGGTGGAAAACATCCACCGCCACATGGAAGAAGACCACATGACGCCCATGCAAGCGGCGTTCAGCGGCATGCGCGAAATCGCCTCCGCAATCGTCGCCATGACCATGACGCTGGCCGCCGTGTTCGCGCCGCTGGCCTTCACCGGTGGCCTGACCGGTGCGCTGTTCCGCGAATTCGCGGTGACGCTCGCCGGCTCGGTGGTGCTGTCGGGCGTCATCGCCATCACCATTACCCCGATGATGTCGGCGCGCCTCTTGAAGCCGGGCAACGCCGGCCGTTTCCAGCGCATCGTCGACGGCGTTTTCTCGCGGGTCGAGCATGTCTACGAGCGCGCCGTCACCGGCTCGCTGAACTATCGCCCGCTGACGCTGCTCATCGTGCTGGCGCTTGTCGGCGTGACCGGCTTCATGTTCACCAAGACCTCGACCGAACTGGCGCCGGAAGAAGACCAGGGCTTCCTGCTCTCGCTCGTGACCGCGCCGACCTATGCGACATCCGATTACACCGAGACCTACGTCAACCAGATTCTCGGCCTGGTGAGGGACATTCCCGAAACACGGGCACAGTTCTCCGCCGTGGCCTTCGGTGGCACGACAAACAGCGCTTTCGTCGGCTTTGCCTTCAAGGATTGGGCTGACCGCAAGCGCAATTCCAAGGAGCTGCAGGCCGACATCACGGCCCGTATCAACAAGGTCGCGGGCGTCCAGGCCTTCGTCTTCGCCCCGCCGACGCTGCCGGGCTCCGGCGGCGGCCTGCCGATTGCCATGGTGGTGCGCTCGACCGGCGATTCCTCGGAAGTGTACCAGCAAGCCGAGCAGATCAAGAACAAGGCACAGGCCTCGGGCCGCTTCATCGTCGTGCAGAACTCGATGTCTTATGATTCGCCGCAGGTGACCGTCACCATCGACCGCGATCGCGCCGCCGCCCTCAACCTGCCTATCGCCGATATCGGCCGGACGCTGACGCTGCTGGTCGGCGGCGCCGAAGTGGCGCAATTCGACCGCGACTCCAACAGCTACGACATCATTCCGCAGGTGCCGCAGGAGTTCCGCGACAACCCCGAAAAACTCGGCCAATACTTCGTGCGCAGCGTGACGGGCGAGATGGTGCCGCTGTCGGCCGTCGTGAAGATTTCGAACAATGCCTCGCCGGCCGCGATCGAGCAGTTCAACCAGCTGAATTCATCGACGATTTCCGCGCTGCCATTGCCCGGCGTCACCACCGGCGATGGTTTGAAAGTGCTCGAGGACATCGCCAGGGAGAGCCTGCCCGACACCTTCTTCATCGACTACTCCGGCCAATCCCGGCAGGAGAAGGAGCAGGGCAACACGATCCTGATCGCCTTCGGGGCCGCCGTCATCGTCATCTATCTGGTGCTGGCGGCGCAGTTTGAAAGCTTCCGCGACCCGTTGATCATCATGATGGCGGTGCCGCTGTCGATCTTCGGCGCCATAGTGCCGCTCAATCTGGGCCTCGGCACGCTGAACATCTACACCCAGGTCGGCCTGATCACGCTGATCGGCCTGATCACCAAGCACGGCATCCTGCTGGTTGAGTTCGCCAACCAGCAGCGCGAAATCCACGGCATGCGACGGCGTGATGCCATCATCGCCTCGGCCAAGGTGCGCCTGCGGCCGATCCTGATGACGACGGCGGCGATGGCGCTCGGCGTGGTGCCGCTGATCACGTCCAGCGGTGCCGGTGCCGCGGCCCGCTATTCGATGGGCCTCGTCATCTTCACCGGCATCCTCGTCGGCACCATGTTCACGCTCTTCGTCGTGCCCATGTTCTACACCTTCATCGCCAGCAAGGACCTGCCGCATCTGGCGGAAAAGCCGGATCCGAAGCTGATGCCGGCCCTGCCGGACTGATAAAAAAGCCGAAGAACGAAAAGAGGCCGGGATTTTTCCGGCCTCTTTTTTTGGCTGTGCTCAAAACCGCGGACAATTTCCAGCGGGAGCCTTGAACACGGGCAGGGTGGTAAACCGGCCCGCTTCTTCAGCCTGCTACTTGACGATGACGATGCTGGTATTGGCGGCCCCGAAGGTCTCCACCAGCTGGTAGAAGTCGGCGGCATTGTCCGGGTGCAGCCGCACGCAGCCATGCGAGGCCGGTTGGCCGAGACGCTTGATGGCATAGGTGGCGTGGACCGCATAGCCGCCGCTGAAGAAGACCGAATGCGGCATCGGCGCGTTGTCGTATTTCTTCGAATACCACATCTCATGCATGCGGGTCGGCTTGAACGAGCCGGTCGGGGTCACATGCGCCCTGTCGCCGGTGGAGACCTTCCAGGCGAAGGTCGGCCGGCCATCGACTGATATCTCCATGACCTGCTGCGAAAGCGAGACCCGCGCCACGATCTTGTTGGCGGCGTGAGCGGCGTTGGCGCCGAACAGAAGCGCGGCACCGGTGAGCGTGGCGGCGGTGATGTTGATGAGCTTGGCGGTGATGGTGCTGTGCATGATGTCCCTCTCTCTGCCGGTCCGGCCGGCTCCAATTCGATGGGCGGCTTATCGGCGCGGCATGTTTCGGTGAGATTTCGCGAAATGCTCGTTTGTGTTTCGAATCTGTTTCCTCTGGTTAACAAACCAAGACGTCGGGCGGAGACATCGCCGCTGCCGACTGGCACTCAAATAATACAGCACATAGGTATTCAGTCCGAAACGAAAGTTCGAAGTCACCTTATATGAAAAGACTGAGCCTGTTTTCGAAACCAATCTGCAACAAAGCGCGGCTTCAAGCGGCATGAAGCCGATACAGCTGGCCGGCAAGGTTGACGTAACGAAAGCAGACGGCAACGGCCACGGGAACGAAAGCGAACACGCGGTCCTGGTCTTCAGGATCAGCATCACGGCAGCGGCCATAGGTGGTGTCGGCATTCTTGCCGGCGCCCCCGTAACAAGGCTGGCGATGAGTTCGAGCGAGATCTCTACCTTGCACGTCGCTCTGTTTTCCGCCTCGGTCTGGATTACCACCAGCCTGCGCATCGCCCGATTGAAGGCCCTCTGGCGGGTTGGCCTTCGGCTGCTGGCATTGCGCGGCCCCTCCGGCAACTTGCTGCCGAGAGGACCGAAGGCCCGCGCCGCTGCGGGGGGCTCCGTGGGCGGCGCGGGCACTTCGGGAGTTTCCCGAGGCGACCGCGACACATTCATTTTTTTAGAGAATTGGCATTTCTGGGGAGTTGGACGATGAAAACGAAATTCGCGGCCTCGGTGCTTTCCGCACTGCTTTATGCGCAGGGCCTGCTTGGCTTTGCCGCCCTTGCCACCGTGCTCCTCAAGGAGCGCGCCCAGGCAAACGAACTCGTCATGAGCAGCGGCATGCCATCGGGTCCGTCGCTGCTGGTGGTACGCTGAACTCCGGGAGCATCGGCGAACAGGAAAATCCGATGCCCAGCCGAACCGCCAGCGTGAGTGCCCAATCGTCAGTCGGCGAATTGCCGCGGCGGATCGAACCGGTAGCCGGCGCCACGTATGGTGGTGATGGTTTCGGTGTCGAGCTTGCGGCGCAGCCGCACGATGCGCGAATCGATCGAACGGTCGAAGGCGTCGGCGTTTTCGGCCGGCGCGGCCGCGATGATGTCGTCGCGCGTCAGCACCTTGCGCGGACTGGCCAGAAACAGCCTGAGCAGCGCCACCTGGCCGGGCGACAGCTGCTCTTCGGTGCCGGAGCGATGCATGACCATCGCCGATCTCAAGTCGACGGTCGCGTTCTCCAGCACGATCAGTTCCTGGTTGCCCCGGCCGCGCCGCGAAAGCAGGCCGCCGACACGGGCGGCGAGTTCCCTCACATTGAGCGGGCTCTCGACGACGTCGGCAGCGCCAAGCTCGAGCGCCAGCACCTTGTCGACGAGGTCGGCCGGCCGGCAGATCAGGATGAAATCCGGCCCATCCTCGCCGCCGTCCCCTTGGCCGCCGTAACGCCGCAGCAGATCCCGGCCATCCGCCTGGCTGAGGCTGTCGCCGACAACGACGACATCGACGCCCTTCCCCGACAGCAACGATTCGGCTTCCCAGGGCTGCCGCGCTTGACGCACGTCATGGCCACGCCGCTCGAGATGATCGGCAAGTTCGGTCGCAATCACGTCGGCGACGGAAACAAGCGCAATGACGGCTCGTGGGGCCATATTCTCCAACCGTTCCCTGGCAACCGGATATGAGTGCTGGACATCATGTTTATACCCAATCTACTTTCCACTGAAAGTGGGAGCGAGAGCATCGTGCGGGCAAGAATTGTCATCGTCGAGGACGAGCCCGACCTGAGGGACGCGGTCGCCGAGTATCTCGGCGCCGCCGGCTATGACGTTGCGACCGCGGAAACCGCGGCCGCGGCCCGCATCCTGATCGAGACGCAGCCCTTCCATCTAGCCATCCTCGACATCGCCATGCCGGGCGAGGACGGACTGTCGCTCGGCCGCTGGCTGCGCTCGAGAATGCCGATCGGCATCATCTACGCGACCGCCGCAGGCACCGCGCTCGACCGCATCGTCGGGCTGGAGCTCGGCGCCGACGACTATATCGTCAAGCCATACGAGCTGCGCGAAGTGCTGGCGCGGGTGCGCAGCGTGCTGCGCCGTGTTCCGCAGCCGTCGGAACTGCTGGACAGGAAAGCCAGGACGGATCGCCGCTCCGTTGCCTTCGGCCCCTTTCAGGCCGATCTCGACGGCAGGCTGGTGACCGGCGCCAACGGCGCGGTGATCGACATGGCAAAGAGCGAATTCGACGTGCTTGAGGTTTTCCTGACGCGCGCCAACCGGCTGCTGACCCGCGCCGCGATTTCCGAGGCGATCGGCTTCACCGAGGATCCAGAATCATCGCGCGCGGTCGACATTCGCATCATGCGCCTGCGCAAGAAGATCGAGATCGACCCTGCCAACCCGAAATTCCTGCGGACGGTGCGCGGCGAAGGCTATATCTTCTCGCTGCCGACCGGCGACGGCAACTGAAAGCCAGGCCTACAGGTTTCAGGTTCGTAGCCGTGGCTCGCCGATCGATTGGGCCGATCGATTGGGCCGATCGAATTGGCAGGACCCTGGAATAACGGCTGACGATGACCGCTGAAACAGCAAGCACGGATATGCAAGGGCTCAGGCAGGGCGCGGCGATGGCGGCCGTGCGCGTGGTTCGCCGGCTGCGCGAGGCAGGTGACTGGCAGCGCGAAATGGACGGCATACTGGAGACGCTGTGCCGCGCCATCGAGTGCCAGCGCGGTATCCTGTTCCGCTTGCGCGAACTGCCCGGCCAAGGCTTTGCCCAGTCGGTCGCCGCCTACTGGATCGATCCCGACTTCGGCGGAGAGCTGGCGTCGCCGACCGTCATCATGCAGTCGATCGTCAATTCGGATCCGCTGCTGGAGCGGGTGGCCGAGGACGAACGCCAGGGCAAGATCTTCGCCGGACACACGCGCGATCTCGAGGGTTTCCTGAGGACCGACTTCGAAAAGCAGAACATCAAGTCGTTCCTGTCCGTGTCCGTCTTCGCGCATGGCCATCTGTGGGGCACGCTGGCCGTCAATGACTGCGCCGACGAGCGCGAATGGACCGACGAGGAGGAGGCGACGCTGCATATCATCGCGCTCGCCATCGGCGACGCCATCGAACACTCGCTCTCCGACGCCCATGCCAGCGAAGTGATCCGCCGCACGATGCTGCAGGCCTCGCTGGACGCCATCATCGTCATCGACGAAGCCGGATCGATCATCGAATTCAATCCGGCCGCCGAAAAGATGTTCGGTTTCCAGCGCAGCGACATCCTCGGCAAGGACCTGCTCGACACCGTCGTGCCGGAATACTACCGCAAGGGCTATACTTCGGGCGCCGACTATATGTCGGGGCGCGGCGCGCCGATGGTCGGCCAGCGGCTGGAGACGGTGACGCAGAATGCCGCCGGCGAGGTGTTTCCGATCGAGTTGACGGCGACCGAGATGCGCGTCGGCGACCGTCGCCTGATCTTCGGCTCGATCCGCGACCTGCGCGACAGGCTGCGCGCCGAGGAGGAAATCAACCGGCAGCGCGAGAAGCTGCACCAGAACGAAAAGATGGCGGCGATGGGCTCGCTGCTGGCCGGCGTCTCGCACGAGCTCAACAACCCGCTGGCGGTGGTGGTCGCGCAGTCGACGCTGCTGCACGAATTCGCTTCCGACCCCCAGACCAAGGTTCGTGCCGAGAAAGTCCGCGCCGCCGCCGAGCGCTGCGGGCGCATCGTCAAGAGCTTCCTGTCGATGGTCCGCCTTCATCCGGCGGCACAGGCCGAGACCGACCTCAACCAGGTGATCCGCGCCGCTCTCGAGGTCACCGCCTATGGCGCACGATCGAGCGGCATCATCATCGACACGGATTTCGCCGCCGGCCCGCTGCTGGCCATGGCCGATGCCGACCACGTGACGCAGGTGGCGGCGAATTTCCTCATCAACAGCCAACATGCGCTGGCTGGCGTCGCCGGCGATCGGCTGATCAAGGTGCGGACGTTCCGCGGCGACCTGGGCAAACCCGGCTTTTCGGTCGAGGACAACGGGCCCGGTGTACCCGAAGCGATCCGCTCCCGCATCTTCGAATCCTATTTCACCACCAAGCCGGTTGGCGTCGGCACCGGCATCGGCCTGTCGATCTCGAAGTCGATCATCGAGCGGCACAATGGCAGTGTCTGGTTCGAGGAAGTGTTGCCGAGAGGCGCGCGTTTCGTCGTCCAACTGCCGGCCATTGAAGCCGGCATCGCTGCCGCCGGCGAGAACCAGCCGCGCTCGAGTGGCCTGCGCCATGCCCTGATCATCGACGACGAGCCCGACGTCGCCGGATCGCTGTCCGACATTCTCGAATTGATGGGCATCAAGTCGCGGGTCGCGCTCGTCTGGGAATCGGGCGCCGCCACCTTGAGCGGCTACATGCCGCCGGACATCGTGTTTTCGGACCTGCGCATGCCTGGCATCAGCGGCATCGCCATCTATCGCGAACTGCTGGCCGAAAGGCCTGATCTGGCGCGGCGTTTCGTGCTGGTCACCGGCGACCTGATCGGTGCGAAAGCGGAGATCGAAGCCTTGCCGGCGCAGCAGCGGCCGCAGATCCTCGAAAAGCCGTTCAGCACGCTCGATGTGCGCAGCGTGCTGTCCGCCATTGCCGAACAGGCGACGGTCAAAGGATAAAAAAGTGGCCCCCGGCGGATTGCGCCGCGGGAGCCGAATGGAGCGCTGGAGGAGCGCTCGGGGAGGTCAGGACACGATCCCGAGAGGGAACCGGTTCGGGATCATGCCTCGACGGAAATCAGAAAACGTTCGGCGTGTCGGTCAACGGTGCGGCGTTGGCGATCATGCGGATGGCGCGGTTCTTGTGCGTACCGGACTGCTGGGCAATGGCGCGCAGGCAATCCACGCTCTCGGCGCCCCAGGACTGGCCCTTGCAGGCGAAGTCGATTGCGCGCATCGGCAGGCGCGCGGTCTTGATGGTTGTCGGCGCGCCATCGATGGCGTTGGCCGGCGGGTTCAGCGAAGCGAAAGCCGGCCCGACCGTCGGCGTAAGCGCCATGCCGAGGAAGGCGCAAGCAGCCAGCCCCATGAACATGGCCATCGGGTGGTCGCTGGCGCGTTGGCGTAACGCCAGTTTCGGGCGGCGGTCAGCGCGCTGTGGAGCCTCAAGGCGGTGCTCGCTGCTGATGGTCTCGACTTTCGCATACATTGCCTTCCCCTTCGTTGAGTTTCTTTTTGGTGATGAAACGAACCTAGCCGCACTTTGTAACGGCGCAAAGGTGACGCGAGCCTGGCAATGTAACCGAAACGAAACATGGTTCCGGGCAAAATCGGGCAAAAACGGTCACGACGCAGCCCGCACGCTCGCCGGACAAAGGTTCGCGCCGCCGGTTTCGGGCCCGATCCGTTCCAGAGCGCCGCTGCAGCGCGGACAGAGCCGGCGAGCGCCGAGGCCATTTTGATCCCTCGCAACAAGCCTTGTCCGTCTGTCGGTACGCCATGCGGAATCGAGCAGGGACGGCACCTTGGAAACCGTGACTAACGCCCGGATTCTCCGGGATTTTCCCGGCCAACAGCCCGATCGGATTCAACCGGAAACGGCGCTCGAATTTCAGTGAAAAATCAGGACGATTTTCGCAAGCCATTGCATTTCAATGAAAAATATGCTTTTATTGAATGATTATTCAACAAAAAGAAGAGACTTTTTATGAACCCGCACCTCCGTGACGTGGCGATCCCCAACGATTGGGACCGGCGGGGACTACCGGGCTGGAGTTACCATTCCGATGCCCTTCTCGAGCTTGAGAAGGAGCATGTCTTTCGCAACCACTGGCAGATCGTCGGACATGTCTCCGACGTACCCAACGCCGGCGACTATCTGACCATGGACGTGGTCGGCGAGCGTGCCTTGATCGTGCGCGGCAAGGATGGCGTGGTGCGCGGCTTCAACAACATGTGCCGCCATCGCGGCAGCCGCGTCGTCGCCGACAGCCAGGGCAATTGCAAGAACGCGCTGGTGTGCCCGTTCCATGGCTGGGTCTACAATCTCGACGGCACGCTGCGCGGCGCCGCGCGCCCGCGCTCTTTCCCCGATCTCGACAAGACCGAGTTCGGACTGATGCAGCTCGATCTCGAAATCTGGATGGGTTTCATCTTCATCCGTTTCCGCAATGGCGGGCCGCAGCCTTCGGTCGCCGAACTGATGAAGCCGATCGAGCCCGAATTCGCGCACTACAAGGCCGCCGACATGGTGCCCTCCTGGGGCATCTGGACCCAGAAGACGCCGGTCAACTGGAAGTCGGTGCGCGATGTCGACAATGAAGGCTATCATGTCGCCATGGCCCATCCTGCTTTGCAGGATCTATATGGCGCGACCTATTTCGACGAGCCGTTCATCAACGGCGTGTCGCGCTCCTTCGCCACCTATAACCCGCATGCCGGCCGCCGCTGGAGCGTCAGGAACTACGTCAAGATCGCGCCCGAGCCCACGCATCTGCCGGACCATCTGAAGAAGGCCTGGGTCTATTACGGCATCTTCCCCAATGCGGTCATTTCGGTGATGCCGGAATCGGTGCAGTTCTATCAGGAGTTTCCGCTGTCGACCGGGCAGACGCTGCTGCGCGGCGCCATCTACCGCTACCGCGACGAGAGCCGCGAGCAGGCCGCCGCCCGCTACCTCTCCTTCCGCATCGACCGCGACACGATGTCGGAAGACGTGCAGCTCTCGGTGTGGTCGAACGAATCCATGCTGTCCGAAGCCTTCGAGGGGTTTTACCTCTCCGACCTCGAATATGGCGTGCGCACCCACCACGACCACCTGCGCAAGATGCTGCCGGTGCTGGGCCTGGAGACCGCGCCGGAGGAGAAGGACATGTGGAACTTGAACGACGCGCTCAGGTCGCGGTCGTAAGATGCCGACCGCGAAGAGAGCGTCCCTCTCGCCCGGTCTACGGGAAGGGATGCCGGCAGGCCGGTGAAGGGCAGGCTTGCGGAATTGCATCGGGCAGGCAACGAGATGCGAATGCGAACAATCGCCAACGCTGGCGCCGCCTCTCATCCGCCTGCCGGCACCCTCGTCCCGTGAAACGGGGAGAAGGGAGAAGCCTCACCCCCGCCACACGCCCTCTTTCCTAAGATCATCCATGGTGCGCGAAATTCCTTCGCGCAGGATGCCGACCATGTCGTCGATCTGCTCTCGCGAAATGATCAGCGGCGGCGACATCACGCACATATTGATCAGCGGCCGCACCAGCAGGCCGAGCTCGTGGCAGTGCGCGTCGATGCGTTTGCCGACATCCTTGTCGAGCTGCAGCGGATCCTTGCTTTCGCGGTCGGCGACGCATTCGACACAGCCCATCAGCCCGACGCCTCTCACCTCGCCGACCAGCGGCAGCTCTTCCAGCGTCTTCAGCTGCGCCTGGAAATAGGGCGCGACCGCCTGCGTGTGCGCAAGCACGCCCTGTTCCAGCAGGTCGAGGTTTTTCAGCGCCACGGCGCACCCGACGGGATGGCTGGTGTAGGTCAGGCCATGGCCGAACAAGGCGTCGGGATGGTTCGAGCGGCGCAGTTCCTCCAGCAGCCGCTCCGAAATGATGACGCCGCCGAGCGGGAAATATCCCGAGGTGACGCCCTTGGCGAAGGTGATCATGTCGGGATCGATGCCGAACACGTCGCCCGAGGCAAAGACATGGCCGAGCCGGCCGAAGCCCGTCACCACCTCGTCGGAGACATAGAGGATGTCGTTGTCGCGGCAGATCTCGCGGATGCGCTTGAGATAGCCGTCGGGCGGCACGACGACGCCGCCGGAGGCCTGCACCGGCTCGCCGACGAAAGCGCCGATCTTGTCGGCGCCGACGCGGGCGATGGTGTCGCGGAACTGGTCGACCAGGAAATCGGTGAAGGCGGCAAGGCTCATGCCGTGCGGGCGACGGAACGGATCTGGCGACGACAGCTTGATCACCAGTTCGTCGGCGCCATCCATCCAGTCGCGGTCGCGCGGGCGGCCGTTGAGCGAGGCCGACAGATAGGTCGAGCCGTGATAGGCGCCGCCTCGGCTCAGGATCAGCTTCTTTTCCGGCCGGCCGCGCACATTGTTGTAGAACTGCATGAAGCGCAGCGCAGTCTCGACGGCCGAAGAGCCGCCGGTGGTGTAGAAGACATGGCTGAGATCGCCGGGTGCATGGCCGGCAATGCGCATGGCAAGCTCCGCCGACGGCGCGTTCATCGTGTACCACGGCGTGTTGTAGGACAGCGCCATCGCCTGGTCGTACATCACTCTGGCCAGCTCCTCGCGGCGGTGGCCCACATTGACGCACCACATGCCGGCAGGCCCATCGATCAGCCGCTTGCCGGTGCTGTCGGTAATGTAGATCCCGTCACCCTCGCCGATCAGCGCGCGCGCTTCGGCACCGACGGACCCGGCATACGGCCAGGGCTGGATGAGGTGGCGCTTGCCCAGTTCGATCGCATCATCGCCGCCATGCGCTGCCATTTCAGTCGCCTTCAGGTCTCTCACTGCCGCCATTGTCGCCTCCATACCGCCTGTCAATCTTTTCTCGGACTTAAAATTCGGCGGCAAATGCCGGAAATGGCGGCTTTCTTCACCTTATTTTGAATGTCCATTCAATCAATATCTCAGAAATAGCGCTTGATTTCAATCGGCGGATGCGCGCATGATGAAAGAAAGCCGGCAAGCTAGGAACGCGATCAGCAAAAGTGGTCACCGGTTTTTTGTCCGATCGCGCTCCAAAACCAAAATGGGAACACAGCCGGCGCCAGCACAATGGGATGCCGCATGGCGGGACAGTCCAGGCCAGCAACCGAGATCACACCCGGAGCCCTGCCCTCCGGAGTCTTGTTCCCCGGAGTCTGGGCCCGCGGAGTCTGGCCCCGCGGAGTTTGGCAATGACGGCGGCCGCGGAAGGGTCGCCCCCGTTGCGCATGACGCGGGCCAGACGAAATGCCCTTCTGCAATCCGAACCCGTACAGGGCTTTGCGCTGATCAGCCCGACCTTTCTCTACGCGCTCATCCTGCTGGTCCTGCCGATCCTGGTGGTCATCGCCCACTCCTTCTGGACGCAGCACTATCTGACCATCGACCGCACCTTCACGCTGGAGAACTACCGCGTCGCGCTGACCGAGCCGATCTACCGCGATCTGTTGTGGCGCTCGCTCTACATCTCGCTGACGGTCAGCCTGTTCACCGTCGTCCTGGCCTACCCGATCGCCTATTTCATTTCCTTCCATGGCGGCCGTCACAAGAGCCTCTGGCTGTTCCTGATCACCATCCCGTTCTGGACCAGCTATCTCCTGCGCGTGATGTCGTGGAAGGTCATTCTCGGCTACAACGGCGTCCTGAATTCCGGCCTGATGGGCCTCGGCATCATCGACGAGCCGTCGACCGCGCTGCTCTACAATTCGAGCGCCGTCATCATCACGCTGACCCATGCCTGGGCGGCCTTCGCCATCCTGCCGATCTTCGTCTCGCTGGAAAAGGTCGACCGCACGCTGGTCGAGGCTGCAACCGATCTTGGTGACGGTCCGCTGCGTTCGTTCCTGCGCGTGACCTTGCCGCTGTCGGCGCCGGGCGTCATCTCGGCCGCGCTGATCGTCATGATCCCGACCGTCGGCGACTATGTCACGCCCAAGCTCGTCGGCGGCAAGGACGGCGTCATGATCGCCAACGCCATCCAGGCGCAGTTCGGCAAGGCTTCCAACTGGCCGCTGGGCGCCGCTCTTTCCGTCACCACCATGGTGATCGTGACGCTAATGGCCGGCGCCACCGTGCTGGTCATTCGCGCGCTGCAGAGGCTGGCACGATGACGGCGGTACGGCGCTTCCTGTCCAGCGGCTGGCTGTCCGCCTATGCCTTCCTCTATGTCGCCTTCCTCTATCTGCCCGTGATCTTCCTGCCGATCTTCTCGATCAACACGGCCGCGACGCCGAAGTTTCCGCTCTCCGGCTTTACGCTCAAATGGTATGAGGACCTGCCCAACACCCCGGCCCTGCTCGACGCCGCCTGGAACAGCCTGAAGGTCGGCGTCTGCGCCTCGGTTCTCGCCACGGTGCTCGGCATTCTCGCCGCCCGCTCGATCACCCGCTACCGCTATCCCGGCCGCCGCACCATCAACGGCCTGATCATGGCGCCGCTGGTGCTGCCCGAAGTGATCGTCGCCATCTCAATGCTGCTGGTGATGCTGCAGCTGGGTTTGAGCCTCTCGCTGTTCACCGTCGTGCTCGGCCACGTGCTGATCTGCATTCCCTATTCGATGACGGTGCTGACCTCCGGCTTCGAAGGTTTCGACCGCAGCCTGGAGGAAGCCTCCGCCGATCTCGGCGAAAGCGCCTTCGGCACCTTCCGTCGGGTGACGCTGCCGATGGTGGCGCCGGCCATCATCTCCAGCCTGCTGGTCTGCTTCACCATCTCGCTCGACGAGTTCATCATCGCCTTCTTCCTGACCGGCACCGAGGCGACGCTGCCGATCTACATCTGGGGTCAGTTGCGCTTCGCGGCGAAGCTGCCGGGCGTGCTGGCACTTGGGACGCTGCTACTGGTTGCCTCCTTCCTGCTGATGACAATCGCCGAAATCCTGCGTCGCCGAGCGGCCAGACGCACCCAGAACGAGGGAGGCCTCTATGCCTGAGCAGGCGCAGCGATCCATGATCGAGATCCGCAACGTCACCCGCAGCTACGGAGCGTTCAAGGCGCTGGACGATGCTTCGCTGACCATCAGGGAAGGCGAGTTCTTCTCGCTGCTCGGCCCTTCCGGCTGCGGCAAGACCACGCTGCTGCGCATGATCGCCGGCTTCGACAATCCGACCAGCGGTTCGATCGCGGTCGGCGGCCAGCCGATGGAAGGCATCCCGGCCAACCGCCGGCCGACCAACATGGTGTTCCAGAGCTACGCGATCTTCCCGCATCTCAATGTCGAGCAGAACGTCGCCTACGGGCTGAAGCGGCTGAGGCTGCAAGGCGGCGAGGAGAAGCGCCGCGTCGAGGAAGCACTGGCGCAGGTGTCGCTGACCGGGCTCGGCAAGCGGCTTGCGACCGAACTCTCCGGCGGCCAGCGGCAGCGCGTGGCGCTCGCCCGCGCGCTGGTGATGCGACCCAAGGTGCTCTTGCTCGACGAGCCGCTGTCGGCGCTCGACAAGAAACTGCGCGAGCAGATGCAGGTCGAACTGCGGCGCCTGCAGCAGGCGGTCGGCATCACCTTCGTGCTGGTCACCCACGACCAGTATGAGGCGCTCGCCATGTCCGACCGCATTGCCGTGATGTTCGGCGGCAGGATCGCGCAGGTCGCTTCGCCGAAGGAAATCTACCAGCGCCCGGTCAACCGCCAGGTCGCCGACTTCCTCGGCGGCATGAACTTCGTCAAGGCCGAGATCGTCGAGGAGAACGGCGCCTCGCTGGTCGTCGACACGCTGGGCTTCGGCCGCGTCAAGACCGACAAGCCGAAGGCTTTCGTGCGCAATGGCGGTGGCGCCACGCTGGGGATCCGGCCGGAGCGCCTGCGCGTGCTGTGGGACAATGCAACCGCGAAGTTCGAGGTCGCCGGCAAGGTGGTCGAGCGCCACTATTTCGGCGAGATCACCCATCTGATCGTCGAGATACCGGGCCTGGAAAAGCCGCTGTCGGTGACCGAGACCAACGATTTCGGTGCCGACGACATTCCGGTCGGCACCCCGATCCGCCTCGCCTACGACCCCGAGGCCCTGGTGGCGATGTCGGACTGAAGCGCGGCCGCGATCTTCCTGGCAGCGATGCGCCCCGCCACGATCGCGCCCTCGACATAGCCCGGAAATGACGGCGACAGTTCCGACGCGGCGAAATGCACCGGCGGCGCACCGGCAAGCATCGTTCGCTCGGCGTGCCTCGCCGTCACGTCGACGACGAGATCGCTGTAGGCGCCGCCGCTCCAGCGGTCATGTGTCCAGTCTCGCCAACTGAAATCGATGACGGCGCCGGCTTCCGGGCCGAGGGCTGCCTCCAGGCGGGCGGTGACTTCCGCGCGCAGCCTAGCCTCGCCAAGATCACGCCAGCGCAGCGCCAGCGGGCCGCCGATGAACACGACGAGCGCGGCGTGGTCGACATCCTTGCTGGCGTCGCAGGCAAACAGTCCCGGCAGGTCGCGCCACATCACCATGCCGCACAAGTCGCGATCGCGCCAGAACGGCCTGGCATAGCGCACGAGCAGTTTGATCACCGCACCGCTTTCCCACACGCCAAGCGCCTTGTTGAGGGCCACCGGCAAGGCAGGCTCAAAATCGAGCTTCGCGGCCGTCGCCGGCGGCAGCGCGACCAGCACTTCGCGCGCCTCTATGGCGCCGCTGGCCGAGACGACACGAACCCCTTGCGGACCGTGCTCTACGCGCGTGACCGCGTCGCCGAGCCGCACCCGGCCGCCCAGATCGCCCGCCAGATCGTCGGCCAGCGATTGCATGGTGTCGCGCAGGAAATACTGCAGCTCCGGCACCTCGTTGGTGATGCGCCGGTCATTGTCGATCAGATGCCAGAGCGGCACATGGTCCAGCGCCAGGCACCACAGGCCTTCGATCATCGAACGGAAGGCCGCCCTGGCATCGGCCGGATCGTGCTGGCGGGCAAGCCAGTCGGCGACCGTCAGTCCGGCAATCGAGGCATCGTCCGGATCGATCCTGTTCATCCGCTCGCGGATCGCCATGGCGCCATGATAAGTTCGCTCGGCCTCTTCGATCGACATCGACGGATGGGTAATGAAATCGCCATTCACATAGGTTTCGACGAAGGCCTTGCCGCGCGCCGCGGCCAGCGACGTCACTTCCGGCATATCTTCGCAGAAAAACTGTCCGCCACTATCGATCCGTTCGCCAAGCCCGTTGCCGACAGCTTCGACCCTGCCGCCGACGCGGTCGCGTGCTTCCAGCAGCAGGAAATCGATGCCGGCCTTCTTCAGCTCGAGCGCTGCCGAAAGGCCGGTGAAACCGGCGCCGACGATGACGACATCGGTGCTTTCCAAATCGTTCGTCAATAGCCGGCCTTGATCTTCTCGAACTCGGCGACCATGCGTTGCTTCAGTTCTGGCGCCACCGGCTGCTGGAACAGCGTCTTGTCGAGAAACTTGTCGAGATTGTCGAAGCCGCGGTCGGCCAGCACCTTGTGGTCGATCGCGGCCATGCCGGCGCCGTTGCCGTGGCCATAGCCGAAGGTCTTGACCAGATAGTCCGAAACAGCGGGAGCGTTGACCGCGTTCAGGAAATCATAGGCTTCATCGAGCTTTCCCGGCGCATCCTTCATCACCACATAGCCGCACACCCAAGTCGAAATGCCTTCCTTGCTGTCGCGGTTCATGGCGATCGGCAGGCCCTGCCCCTTCAGCGTCACATAGGTCTCGTTCCAGCCCCAGACGAGATCGACCTCATTGCCGATGAAGGCCTGGTTGAGATCGGTGTCGTCGGTCCAGTAGAAGCGGATGTTCTTGTGCACATCGCGCAGGAAGGCGGACGCCCCCTGGAACTGGGCATCGGTCATCTTGGTCCAGTCCTTCAGCCCAATGACCAGGCTTGCCAGCGCATAGGCGTCGTCGACATTGTCGCCGATGGTGACGCGGCCTCTATACTTCGGGTCGGCGAAGATCCTGAGCGACTGCGCCTCGTCGGCCGTTACCTTGTCGGTGCGGTAGAGCAACGACGTGTTGCCCCAGTCGAAGGGCATGAACCAGGCCTTGCCATCGGCGGTGACGGCTAGATCCTTCATCGCCATGATGCCGGGATTGAGATCCTTCCAGCCCGCGATCCGGGAGGTGTCGAGCGGCTGCAGCATGCCGGCCTCGCGCCACTTGACCACGCTTTGCGAGCAGGGATGGGCGATGTCAGCCTTGAAGCCCGCCCGCATCTTCTCGAAGGCTTCGTCCTCGTCGCCGAAGAAGGCGAAGGTCGGCTCGGCGCCATATTTGGTCGTGTAGGCCGGGTGCAGCAGCGGGTCCTCATAGCCCGACCAGTCGAACACCACGAGATCGCCACCGCCTTCGCCGAAGGCATGGAGCGGACCGGCACCGATCATGCAGACAGTGGCAAGGGCAAGGGCAAGGCGGCGTAGCACTGACTTCATGGCAAACTCCCCCATCGCGAAAAAGCTACGGCGAGGTTAGGAGAATTCGGCTCTCTTGGCGAGCCCGTCCACCCGCCATCCCGGCGCGTGGACGGAGAGGCGAAACCGGCTCAGTAACCGGCTTTGATCTTCTCGAACTCAGCGATCATCTTGAGCTTGAGATCCGAGGGAACAGGCGACTGGAACAGGGTCTTGTCGATGAATTTCTGCACGTCGTCATAGCCCTTTTCCTTCAGGATCGCCTGATCGACGCCGGCCATGCCCTTGGCGTTGGCCTGGCCGTAACCCCAGTCCTTGACCAGCACCTTGGCTGTCTCAGGATCGTTGACGGCGTTCAGATAGTCATAGGCCTTGTCGATATTGCCGGGCGCATCCTTGAACAGCACATAGCCGCAGACCCAGGTCGAGATACCCTCATTGGTGTCCTTCTTCGACTTGATCGGCACGCCGGCCGCGACCGACTGCACCGTCGCATCGTTCCAGGCCCAGGCGAGGTCGACCTCGCCGCCGCTCAGCAGTTGAACGACGTCGGTGGTGTCGGTCCAGTAGGAGCGCACGTTCTTGTGCACCTGGCGCAGGAAGTCGGACGCCTGCTTGAACTGGTCGTCCGTCATCTTGGTCCAGTCCTTGACACCGATGGCGAGGCTCGCCAGCGCATAGGCGTCATCGACATTGTCGCCGATCGACACCCGGCCCTTGAACTTCGGATCGGCAAACGCCTTCAGCGACTGGACGTCCTTCTCGTCGATCTTGGAGGAGTTGTAGGTCAGCTGCGTGTTGCCCCAGTCCCAGGGCATGAACCAAGCCTTGCCGTCATCGGTCGTGGCAAGGTTCTTCATCCCCATGATGCCGGGATTGAGGTCCTTCCAGCCGGTGATCTTCGACGTGTCGAGCGGCTGCAGCAGGCCGGCCTCGCGCCATTTCGTCACGCTTTGCGAACAGGGATGGCCGAGATCGGCCTTGAAGCCGGAGCGCACCTTCTCGAAGGCTTCGTCTTCGTCGCCGAAGAAGGCGAAGGTCGGCGAATCGCCGTTTTTCTCGACATATTTCGGGTGGAAGCTGGGGTCTTCATAGCCGGACCAGTCGAATACGACCAGGTCCTTGTCGGCGGCGATCGCCAATGCGGCGGCCGAAGCCGCCAGCGTCCCCGCCAGCGCGAGCGTCAGTGTCAGGCGTCTCGTCAGTGTCTTCATTGCCGTTCCATCCTCTGTGGTTTTCTTATGGTTTCGTCGCGCCTTTCAGCGGGTAGTGTTTCGGGAAAGCCGCCGACAGGAATTCATTGGCCGCCAGCAAGGCGGTTTCGCGGGTGGTGTCCTCGGTGCCCATCATCAGCCGCAGCCACAGCCCCTCCAGCATGGCGCTGAGCGCCAGCGCCATCACCTGCGGCTCATAGCCATACGAGCCGCTCTGCTTGAGCGTCGTGCAGAGATCGATGAAGACCTGCTGGTAATAAGCATCGCGCGAACTGCTCAGCGCCTGATAGGTCGGCCGCGACTTGGCCTCGCCCCAAAAGGCCAGCCAGGCGGCGAGCTTGCGCTTGTTGCAGATCGAGCGGTCGAAGTCGGCCCACACCAGTTGCTGCAGCTGCCGCGCCGGATCGTCGCCTGCCTTCTGCAGGGAGGCGCGCCAATGCACCGAATACTCGTCATACATATGCTGCAACGTCGCGATCAGCAGCTTTTCCTTGCTCTCGAAATGGAAGTTGACGATGCCGCGCGAGAGACCCGCGCCATCGGCGACATCGGCCATCGTCGTCTCGGCATAGCCACGCTTGGCCAGCGAATCGATCGTCGCCTCGATCAGCTGCAGCCGACGGACCTCCTTCGAGGCCTTGCGGCCGCGCTTTTCGGCATCGCCCTTTGGCGCCGTTTCAGCGAGAATGTCCCTGGCTTCGGAAGTCTTCATGGATGTGACGGTCTCCAGCATTGCCGGCTATCCAACCGGCTTCCAACCGCGCAGATGAGTGGGACGGTGCTCGCCACTGTCAAGCACCTTCTGCATGGCTTCCCAGGTCCTGATGTTCTTGTCGACATAGGCCGCGCCGACCGCGGCTGCGACCGGCGCATAGAGTGGTCCTTTCAGCCTTTCCAGCTCGCCGCGCGCCACCTCGCGATACCAGGGATTGCGGTCCGTGACGGTGACATCGGCAAAGCCCGCACCGCGCATCGCCTGTGCATAGCGCGCCGGCGATGCCATGGCGAAGGACAGGCCCTCGGCGGCGACATACGCCTTCATCTCGGGTGACGGTTCGCCGTCATGCCCAATCATCCAGTTGGAGGCCGCGAAGACACCGCCGGGCTTCAGCACGCGGAATATCTCGGCGAACAAGGCGTCCTTGTCGGCCACATGCAGCAGCGCGTCCTTGGAAAAGACGACATCGAAGGAGCGATCGGCGAAAGGCAGCGGTCCAGGTGGCGCCTGGAGAAAGCTGACGCGATCCGTGAGCCCGCGCGCGGCAGCTCGCCGTCGGGCCGCCTCGATCACCGGCTGTTCGACATCGAAACCGGTGGAGTGCGCGGCGCCGTGGCGCTCGACCAGATGCAGCGTGATGCCGCCCGAGCCGCAGCCGATATCGAGGATCGTCCTGCCCTCAAGCGAAAGGCCCTCGACCACCCGGTCGACCTCCTCGGGTCCACCCGGCGACAGGTAACCATCGCCCCACAGCGCTTCGAGGAAGCGGATGGCGGTGTCGTCATACTCCGGCTCGGCATCTGCCGTTTCGATCATTCGATCCCCAATCGATGAATGCCCGTTTCGAACGTCGGCAAAGCGTAGCGCATGACGAGGAAAACGCAACATCATTTGTTGAACATTCATTCAGTATGACTGGACAGAATGGCCGATGCCGTGCCAAATTCCGCGCAATCGGGAACAGATCACACAAAAATGAACAGCGGGTCGCACGTGGGAATTGAGCCAAAATGAAAGCTTGGGATGCGATCATCATCGGCGGCGGACACAATGGACTGGTCAACGCCTGCTATCTGCAGCGCGCCGGCCTCGACGTGCTGGTGGTCGAGAAGAACGACTGGGTCGGCGGCGCCGCCACCAGCCGCGAATTGACCCCAGGCTTCCTCTATTCCAATTGCTCCTATGTCTGCTCGCTGTTCCGTCCCGAGATCATGCGCGACCTGGAACTGCCGCGCTTCGGCCTGCAGGTCATCTCCTACGAAGGCGGCGCGGTGTTCACCCGCGACGGCGACTATCTCGCCAATTACCGCGACCACGATGCCCATCGGCGCGAATTCGCCCGCTTCTCCAGGCGCGACGCCGAAGCCTATGACCGCTACGCCCGCGATGTGACGCGGCAGTGCCGCTTCATCCAGCCGCTGTTGATGCGCACCGCGCCCGACCCGACCAGCCTCAAGCCACGCGACCTCGGCGAGCTGCTCTATCTCGGCAAGAAATTCGCCGGCCTCTCCGCCGAGGAGATGGCGCTGACGCTGCGGTTCTGGACCATGTCGATCTCGGAATTCCTCGACGAATATTTCGAGACCGATGTCATCAAGGCGAACTTCGCTTTGTCCGGTATCATCGGCACCGCGCTCGGGCCGATGTCGCCGGGCACGGCTTACGTGTTGCTGCACCACTATATGGGCGAGGTCGACGGCTCGGTCGGCGCCTGGGGCTATGCGCGCGGCGGCATGGGCGCGGTGACCAAAGCGCTGGCCGCTTCGTTCAAGGCCTCTGGCGGCACCATCCGCACCGGCGCCGAGGTCGACCATGTGCTGGTGAACCGAGGCAAGGCCAAGGGCGTGGTGCTGGCCGGCGGCGAGGAGATTTACGGCAAGCTCGTCGTCTCCAACGCCGATGTGAAGCGCACTTTCCTCAAGCTGGTCGAGGAAAAGGAGCTGCCCGACATTTTCCTGCGCCGGGTCAGGAACTTCAAGATCCGCGGCTCCTCCGGCAAGGTCAACATCGCGCTCGATTCGCTGCCGGAATTTCCGGCGCTGCCGAAGGATTCACCAGTCTATCGCGGCGACATGCATTTCACCGATTCGATGGAGCGCATGGAGCGCGCCTACGACGACTGGAAGGCCGGTCGCTGGTCGGCCGACCCGTTCCTCGACATGGTGATCCCGACAACGCTCGACCCGACGATGGCGCCGCCGGGCAAGCACTTCATGAGCTGCTTCGTGCAGTATGCGCCGCCCAAGGTGAACGGCCGCGACTGGACCGACGCCGATCGCGACGGCTTCGCCGAAAGCGTGATCGCGCAGATCGCCGAGTACTCGCCGGGTTTCCGCGACCGCATCATCCATATGGAGGTGCGCACGCCGCGCGAGATCGAGGCCGAGGTCGGCCTCACCGAAGGCAACATTTTCCAGGGCGAACTGACCTTCGACCAGCTTCTGTTCAACCGCCCGGTGCCCGGCTACGCGCAATACCGTTCGCCGCTCGGTGGCCTCTATATGTGCGGCTCCTCGACCCATCCAGGCGGCGGCGTCATGGGTGCGCCCGGCCGCAACGCGGCGGCGGAAATCCTGCGCGATCTCGCCAAATCCACCTCGCATATGAGCCCGGCCCATGACGTCATTTGATGCAATCGTCATCGGCGGCGGCCACAACGGCCTCGTCGCCGCCGCCACGCTGGCCAAAGCCGGCCGCAAGGCGCTGGTTCTGGAAGCCGGAACCGAAATCGGCGGCGCCGCGCGCACCGAGGAATTCGCGCCCGGCTTTCGCGTCTCGTCCGTCGCTCATCTGCTGAACCGGCTGCATCCCGATGTGATAAAAACGCTGGAACTGGAGAAGCACGGGCTAAAGATCGCGCGTGCCGACTTCATGCCGTCGGTTGCTCTGTCCACGGATGGTCCGCCGCTTGTCCTGCATGGCGCCTATGGCGAGGTGCTGACCGGCGCCAGTTCCTCCGAACAATCGACCTGGAAGGAATTGCGCGCGCAGCTGCTGCGCTACGCCGGCATATTGAAACCGTTCCTCTCCCGCCGGCCGCCCGATCTTGCCGGTATGTCGCTGCTTGAGACGGCTGCCCTCGGCCAGACCGCGCTGGCGCTGAAGAAGCTCGGCAAGGAAGACATGCGCGATTTCCTGCGCGTGCTGTTGATGAACGTCGCCGACCTGCTCGACGAACAGCTTACCGATATCAGGCTGAAAGGCCTGCTCGCCTTCGACGCTACGCTCGGCAGCCATCTCGGTCCACGCTCGCCGACTTCGCTGCTTGGCCTCTACTATCGCTTGGCCGGCGAGACCGGCGGGGCGGCCGGTGCGCAGATGCTGCCGCAAGGCGGCATGGGTGCGGTCGTCACCGCCATTCGCGCTTCGGCGGAGAAGTCCGGCGTGACAATCCGCACATCGGTTCCGGTCGCAAAAATCATTGTCGAGAACGGCCGCGCCGTCGGTGTCGCGCTCGACAATGGCGAGGAGCTGCGCGCCAGAACAATCGTCTCCGCCATCAACCCGGCAACCACCTTCCTCGATCTTGTCGGCCCGCGCCAGCTCGACACCGGCTTGGTGCGCAAGGTGAAGAACATCCGCATGAAGGGCGATGCCGCAAAGCTCAATCTGGCGCTCGACCGGCCGCCGCAATTCGCCGGCGTCGATGCCGCCGGTCACAAGGGCCGCCTCGTCATCGCGCCCTCGCCCGACCATGTCGAGCGCGCCTTCAACCCGTCCAAATATGGCGAATTCTCGCCCGAGCCAGTGATGGAGATCACACTGCCCAGCCTTGCCGATCCGTCGCTTGCGCCTGATGGCGCCTGTGTGCTGTCGGCGGTGGTGCAATATGCCCCCTACGCGTTGAAAGAAGGCTGGGCTGCCGGCAAGCCGAACTTCCTCAAGGCTATCATGATGCAGCTCGAGGCTCACGCACCCGGCATCGGCAAGAGCGTCGTCCATGCCGGGCTCCTGACACCGGCCGACATCGAGGCGCGCTACCGCATGCCCGGCGGCCATTGGCACCACGGCGAATTGCAGGCCGACCAGATGCTGATCTCGCGTCCCGTCTCCGGCTGGTCGGGCTACGACACGCCGCTCGACGGACTGTTCCTGGCCGGCGCCGGCTCGCATCCAGGTGGCGGTGTTTCGGGTGCGCCGGGCCTGAACGCTGCGCGGCGCATCATCGCGATGAAGGGGTAAGCATGATTTTTCTATTCACGGAAGTCCAGCCCCACGGCGCCCCCCTCTGTCCTGCCGGACATCTCCCCCTCTTGGGGGGAGATTGGCAGTTCGCTCGGTCGGCGCTTTCCTTGCAACGTCGAGAATTGGCGAAATCGCCGACGACGTCCAATCTCCCCCCAAGAGGGGGAGATGTCCGGCAGGACAGAGGGGGGCGCAAAGGAACGCCGTCATGAATCATCATGTGGAAATCAACTCTGCCCGCATTGCCGCGCAATCGCATTTCCGCATGCTGCGCCTCGGCACGCCGTTCCAGCCGCGCCTCGACGCGCTGGCCAGGACCCAGGACTGGTACAATTGGGCAGGCTACCGCGCGCCGCATTCACTGTGGGACGAGGAGCTTGAATATTTTGCCATCCGCAGCCAGGCGGCGCTGTTCGACATTTCGCCGATGACCAAATACCGGATCGAAGGGCCGGACGCCGAAGCCTTCCTCGACCGCGTCACCTTGCGCGACGTGACGAAGCTCAAGCCCGGCCGCGTCCACTATACGGCGTGGTGCGACGACGCGGGTTTCGTCCTCGATGACGGTACGCTGTTCCGGCTGTCGCCGACACGCTTCCGGCTCTGTTCGCAGGAGCGGCATCTGCCCTGGCTTCTCGACAGCGCCATTGGCTTCAGCGTCACGGTCGAGGAAGAAACCGAGGCCGTCGCCGGCCTTGCGTTGCAAGGGCCGACCTCCTTCGCCGTGCTGCGCGATGCCGGCTTCGTCGGCGTCGAGAAACTCAAGGTCTTTGACCTCGCCGATTTTCCCCATGACGGCGGTGCCGTCAACATTTCGCGCACCGGCTTCACCGGTGATCTCGGCTACGAACTGTTCGTGCCGGCCGACAAGGCGCTGAGCCTCTGGGACCGGCTGATGGCGGCGGGCGAGCTGCGCGGCATCCGCGCCATCGGCTACACCGCACTCAATCGCGCGCGGCTCGAGGCCGGGCTGATCGTCGCCAATGCGGACTTCACCACAGCCGAGCACGCCATTCGCGCCGACCGCTTGCGCATGCCGGACGAGATCGGGCTCGGCTTCATGATCGATCCCGAAAAAGGCTATTTCAACGGCCGCCGCGCCATTCTCGGGGCCCGCGCGAAACGCAAGCTCCGCCATGTGCTGGTCGGGCTGGAGATCGAAGGCAACATCCCGGCCGAACACGCCATCGTCTACCACAAGAAAAGCCAGGAAGTCGGTCTGGTCAGCGCCGCCATGTGGTCGCCGATGGCCAAGCGCAACATCGCCATCGCCTCGCTGGCGCGGCCCTACGGTGATACTGTGGTGGAGGACCTCTGGGTCGAGATCTACGCCATGCGCGAGCTGCAATACCAGAAGCTGATGAAGCGGGCCAAGGTAGTGGCGCGACCCTTCATAAAACTCGATCGCCGCACCGCCAATCCGCCGGCGGATTTCTGACCATGGCCGGCGAGACAGATGAAGATGGGGAAGCCACCGAGCAGTGGGAGCTGGTCAACACGCCGCTCGGCGAGAAATGGTCGGGACGCACGCGCTATGCCGCCGCCATGTACTTCTACAAACGCGGCGAGATGAGCGCCGAGACGCTCGAAGTCTATCGCATCTGCGCAAGGCTCGATTCGGAAAACCCGCTGCCGATCATCAGGGATCGTGGCGTCGGCAAGGACTGGCTGAAGCGCATCGGCTTCGAATAGGTGGTTCAGCCTATCGTTCTTTCCAGCATGCTTAGCCAGTTGCGGTAAGCGATCTTCTCGATCAGCGCTCGTCCGAAGCCGCGCGCGGCCAGCGCATCGATCAGCTTCGGCAGGCCGGCCACATCTCCGATGACTGCCGGGATCATGGCGCCGTCGAAATCCGAGCCGAGACCGACGCCATCCTCGCCCAAGGCCTGCAGCAGGGAATCGACATGGCGCACCATGATATCGAGGCTGGTGTCGGCATTCATGCGGCCGTCCTCGCGCAGGAACCCGGTGGCAAAGTTCAGCCCGACCATGCCGCCGGACTCGCGGATCGCGCCGAGTTGCCAGTCGGTGAGGTTGCGCGAATGACCGCAGATCGCATGCACGTTGGAGTGCGTGGCAACCAGCGGTGCATCACTAAGCGCAACCACGTCGCGAAAGCCTTTCTCGTTGAGATGCGAGAGGTCGATCATGATCTTCAGCTCGTTGCAGGCCTTGACCAGCGCCTTGCCGGCATCGGTCAGCCCAGGCCCGGTGTCGGGCGAAGAGGGAAAGCGGAACGGCACGCCATGGCCAAAGGCATTCGGCCGGCTCCAGACGATGCCGAGCGAACGCAGGCCCGCGGCATGCAGCACGTCGAGCATGGTGAGTTCGGGATCGATGGCTTCGACGCCCTCGATGTGGAAAACCGCCGCGATCGTCTCGCGCGCCATGGCGTTGCGCACATCGGCGACGCTGCGGCAGACGGCCAGCGCCCCCGCCCGTTCCAGCCGAAACAGGATCGAGGCCATAGCGATCGTCGAGTTGAGCGCATCGGTGCGCGGGACTTCGGGAGGCAAAGGCTCGCTGTCGCTCGGTGCCGAGGGTACGGCGCTGCGCCTGGCTTTCTCGACCGGCGGCGGAAAGATGGCGAACATGCCGCCGGCAAAGCCGCCGGCCTTGGCGCGCGGCAGATCGATGTGGCCGCCCGATTTCCCCTCGCTAAACAGCTTTTCGACGTCCGTGTCCTTGGACTGATACAGCCTGAGCAGCGTGTCGTTATGGCCGTCGAAGACGGGGACGAGATCGGATGCGGTCATTGGGGGATCATTCGGTTCGTTTGTCGGCGCGGGAGCGATTATCATACCCACTTAGGCACGATGTGCTACCCGCGCAAATTACAAAGCCGTGCCAGTGGCTGCGCTTTTGTCCCCGCGCAGCTGATCACCCGCCTGTACGATCCTATTGCTTCAGCACGTCGACCCATTCCTTATGCCGGCGGAACTGGGCGTTGGCGAACGGACAAAGCGGGATGATCTTCTTGCCCGCCGCACGCGCATCCTCGACGGCGCGGGTCACGAGCCGAAGCCCGGCACCCTGGCCGCGAAAGACGTCCGGCACTTCTGTGTGATCGATGATGATCTGGTGCTCGCCGATCTTGGTGAAGGTCATCTCGGCCTCGGCGCCACCGGGGCCGCGCAAGACATAGCGGCCCTTGGAGCCGCGATCCTCCAGTTCGATTTCAGGCAGTTGGTCGGGCATCTCTAGACTCCTTGCGCGGCACCGGCAAAAAAAAGCCGGGCCGCCTCGATCTCATTCGGCCGCACCTCGTGCCCGCCATCGTGCCACTCCACTGTGACATCGGCGCCGTCGGCACGCAAATAGGCTTCGAGCCGTGTCGTCAGGTTCGGCGGGCAGATCGGATCGCGCTTGCCGGCGGTCACCAAGATGTGACGGCCGGCGAGGCTGCCGTTGACCTGTGGTTCGAACGGGATCAGCGGATGCATCAGCACCGAAGCGTCGAACAGTGCCGGTGCCCCGAACACCACCGAGGCCAGGATGTTGGCGCCGTTGGAATAGCCGAGGCCAAGCACCGCCGATGGCTTCGCAGCCTCGACATGCGCCTTGACGAACCCTGCCATCTTGCCCGTCGCCCGCGCCAAATCGTCCATGTCATAGACGCCCTCACCGGTACGGCGGAAGAAGCGCGCCGCGCCTTGTTCGGACACATCGCCACGCGGCGAGATGATGGTGGCCTGAGGCGCGAGATCGCGCCCCAGTGAGACAAGCTGGCTCTCGTCGCCTCCCGTGCCATGGAAGACGAAGAGCAACGGACCGCCGGGCGAACCGGGCAGCACCTTGTGGATGTAGGCGTCCTTGCTCATGGCTTCAGCCTTCCAGTTTCTGCAGATGCTGTTCGAGATAGGGTCTGAGGTGCTGGTGCTGCGTCGGCAGCTTCAGCGCCTCACCGAGATGAGCGGTATCTTCATCCCTGTCGAAACCCGGTTCGTTGGTGGCGACTTCGAACAGCACACCGCCCGGTGTGCGGAAATAGATCGCCCAGAAATAGTCACGGTCGATCACCGGCGTCACCGCATAGCCGGTGTCGATCAGAGCCTTGCGCACTTCGAGCTGCTTGGCGCGGTTCTCGACGGCAAAGGCGACATGGTGGACGGAGCCGGCGCCGAGATCGGCGAAGGCCGCCGTCGGCAGCGATTCGATGTCGACGACATCAGCGCCGTTGCCGTTCTTCAGCGCCAGCCGCCTGATCGTGCCCGATTTCTCGACTTCCTCATAGCCCATGAACTTCAAGAGCTCCTCGGTGGCGCCGCCATCCTTCAGCCTGAGCGCAACCGAGTGAAAGCCACGGATCGCCTCGTCGACGGGAATGCCGCCCTTGGCCCAGGGCGCACGGCTGTCGGCCTTGTCCTCGACCAGCGCGAAACCGTCGCCCTCGGGGCCATCAAACCTGATCCGCTTCTCACCGAAGCTCTCCTCGTGCGAGACGCCGGTCACGCCTTCATCGGCAAAGCGCTTCTCCCAATAGGCGAGCGTGCCCTGCGGCACGGAATAAACCGTAGTGCCGACTTCGCCGACGCCGCGACGGCCCTTGCCGATATTGGGAAACGGGAAATAAGTCATCACCGAACCGGGCGTGCCGACCTCGTCGCCATAATAGAGATGGTAGACGTCGGGCGCGTCGAAATTGACGGTTTTCTTGACCCGGCGCAGGCCGAGCTTGTGGGTGAAGAAATCATTGTTCTGCCTTGCATCCTTGGCCATCGAGGTGACGTGATGCAGCCCCTTGATCTGGTCGAGCATTGTCTTGCTCCTTCCCTTGGTGTCTGTGCGGCCCTCGCCGCTGTCCACCCCAATATGAGGACACCACCGTTTGCGGCAAAGGCGGCAAACACAGAATGGACTGTGCTGCAAAAGTGAACAATCGAAAGCTATTTGTTCACCAATCGACTCACAGAAGCGGTCTTGCGCCATTGCCGGAAATCGGTTCCATGAGCGGCGTTCGAACAATGCAGCGAAAGGTATAACACGTGGCTGGAACAGGCAGGCGCCCCAACGTTCTCCTGATTACCTGCGACCAGTGGCGCGGCGATAGCCTCTCGGCCGCCGGCCATCCCGTGGTGAGGACACCGAATGCCGATGCGCTGGCCGCCGAAGGCGTGCTGTTCAAGCGCCACTATGGCGGCGCCGCACCTTGCTCGCCGGCTCGCGCCTGCCTCTACACCGGCCTCTACCAGATGAACAATCGCGTCTGCCGCAACGGCACGCCACTCGACGCTCGCCACGGCAACATTGCGCTGCATGCGCGCAGCCTGGGCTACGACCCGACGCTGTTCGGCTACACCGATGTGTCGCTCGATCCGCGCTTGCTGGCGCCGGGTGATCCAAGGCTGCAAAGCTACGAAGGCGTGCTGCCGGGTTTCACGGTGCGCCAGCTGCTGCCCGAGCATCAGAAGCAATGGCTTTCCTGGCTGAAGCAGCAAGGCATCGATGTCAGCGCCGGATCGCCCGGCATCCATCGTCCCCTGGAAGATCATGCCGACGCAGTGACAGAGGCGCCGCCAGCCTATTCGAAAGACCATACGCCGACCGCTTTCCTTGCCGGTGAGTTCATCCGCTGGCTGGGCGAGCAGGAGCAGGCCACGCCCTGGTTCGCGCATCTCTCCTTCATCAGCCCGCACCCACCCTTCATCGTGCCGGAGCCCTACAACACGCTGTACGATCCGGCCGACGGCCCGGTCTTTCACCGCGCGGAAAGCTGGCGGGCCGAAGCGCAGAGCCATCCCTATCTCGCCTATGACCTTGGCCGGCAGAAGCGCGCGAAGTTCCGACCCGGCGCTGCGGGCAAAGTGCACGACTGGAGCGAGGATGATTTCCGCCAGATCCGCGCGATCTATTACGGCATGATCGCGGAGATGGACGCGCAGCTCGGCCGCATCTGGCAAGCAGTCAAGGCCGCGGGTGCGTGGAACGACACCATCATCGTGCTGACGTCGGACCACGCCGAGATGATGGGCGACCATTTCATGCTGGGCAAGGGCGGCTACTTCGACGGCAGCTACCACATCCCGCTGGTCATTCGCGATCCGCGACATCGCAAAGCCGCCGGCAGCACGGTCGATCGCTTCACCGAAGCGGTCGACATCTTACCCACGCTCATGGATCTGCTTGGAGGAGCCCCCGAGCCGCATCTCGACGGATGCTCGCTGAAACCGTTCCTGAGCGGCGGAACGCCCGCTGTCTGGCGCGACGCCGCTCATTGGGAGTTCGATTTCCGCTCGATCGCGGACGGCGAGGCCGAGCGGCATTTCGGCATTGCCTCGCGCCAGTGCAATTTGGCCGTCATCCGCACCAAAAAATTCAAATACGTACATTTTGGCGGCGGCTTGCCACCCTTGCTTTTCGACGTCGAGGCAGACCCTGGCGAACTGACCAACCTCGCCACCAGCCCTGCGCATCTGTCCACCCGTCTGGAATTCGCCGAGCGGCTTCTCGCCTGGCGTGCCGAACATCTCGACCAGTCACTGGCGCTGGCGGAACTGACGGACAATGGTGTGGCTGGGTATGTAGGCAGTAGGCAGTAGGCAGTAGGCAGTAGGCAGTAGGCAGTAGGCAGTAGGCAGTAGGCAGTAGGCAGTAGGCAGTAGAGCATCCGCGGCGGCCTGATGTTGGCCAGCTCTATTCTTCCCTATTCCCTACTGCCTACTGCCTATTCCCTATTCCCTATTCCCTTACCTCACAATCATCCGCTGCTGGTCCCGCTTCTCGGCATAGCTGCCCTTGTCATAGGCGGTCTGGGCCTGGAGCTGTTCCTTGGTGAAGGTCGTGTACAGGTACTTCTTGCCGTTCTTGTCGGTCATGAACTTCAAATTATCCATGCCGACAGCCACTTCCTTCGAGCCTATGCCGAGGAAGCCGCCGACGTCGACGATCACGGCGTCGGGCTTGTTGTCGGGCGTCAGCACGACATCGCCGATCTCGCCGACCTTGGCATCATTGGCGCCATAGACGGTCGTGCCTTTCAGGTCCTCGCCACGGAGTTCGCCAATCGGCATTTCCGTCAGCGCCGACTTGTCGATGGCCGCGGTCTGCGTCTGGTCGGGAGCCGAGGCATCTGGGGATGCCGGCGCCTGCGCCGTCTTGTTTGCCGGAGCGGCGGGGGCCGTCGTGCCGGAGGGCGCGGCGGCCGGAGTGGTTGCCGCCGGTGCATTGGACGCCGTCGTTGCCGGCACCGGATCATAGGCCTTGCGGTTGAAATCCGGTTGCGCCTGCAGCTCTTCCTTGGTGGTCTGCGCGACCAGCCAGCGGTCACCGTTCTTCTCGGCCCACTTTGCCTTGCTGAAGTCGTAGGTCACGTTCTTGGCCCCGAGGCCCAGGAACCCGCCTACCCCGATGACCAGGGACTCGGCCTTGCCTTCCTTGGACAGCACGATGTCATTGACCTCGCCGATGTTCTGCGCGTCGTCGCCGGTGCCGTTGTAGACGGTCTCACCGATTATGTTGGTGGCAAGATTGCCATCGGCACGCTTTACCGGCTCGGCCGGTGCGGCGGCAGGTGCCTGTGCCGTATCCGTTGCCGCGGGTGCTGCCGCGTTGGAAGCCGCAGGCGCTGGCGCGGGTTCATAAGGCTTGCTGTCGAATTCAGGTTGGGCCTTCAACTCGTCCTTCGTTGTCTTGGCAATCAGCCACCGGTCGCCATTCTTCTCGGCCCATTGCAGCTTGTCGTAGTCGAAGGCGACATCCTTCGTTCCGACACCGAGAAAGCCGCCGACGCCGATGACGACGGATTTCGTCATGCCATCCTTGTCGAAGACGACATCGGTGACCTTGCCGATATTTTCGGCGTCGTCACCGGGGCCGTTATAGACGGATTCGCCGATGATGTTGGTGACGATGCTACCTTCGGCGTGTATCGCCGAACCAGCGGCGGGCTGCTGGACGGAAGGTGTGGCCGGTCCCGGGCTTGCCTCGGTCTGCGCAAAGGCGCCGGTCGCGACCAGGGCTGCGAGTGCGGTCGAAGCTAAAAGGGTGCGGATCATGATCATCTCTCCTGCGTGCCTGAGTTGCGTGCACGCCGCGCCCGGTTTTGACCGTCGCCGGGGAGATCGAGCGCGGCATTTCTACAAGTTCACAACGTCGTGACCATGCTGTTGTTCCGACAAAAAGCCGCGTGGCATTGGTGATGAAAACCTGAAGCGAAATGCGGGGCAGGCCCACTGGATGCAACCGCGGATCCCGGTGCCGCCGGAACCTTTTCCGCTTCGCTGCGTTTCAGCCTTCGGCTGGGCGCATGCCGGCCGGACTGTGTCTTAGGCAGCGGAGCGGGGCATGAAATTTGCGGCGGTGCTGAACCGGGACGGTGGCACCATGCGCACCACCGACCTCGCGGCTTTTTCCGACAGGATGCGTCGGACCCTGGAAAGTGCTGGCCATTCTCTCAGCATCGATGTCGTTGCCGGCAAGGACGTGGTCGAAACCCTCGACAGCGTCGCTTCGCGCCGTGCCGTCGATGTCGTGCTGGCCGGTGGCGGCGACGGAACCATTTCCGCCGCGGCCGCCAGGCTGATGGGCAAGAACAAAGCGCTTGCCATATTGCCGGCTGGCACCATGAACCTGTTCGCACGCGGCCTGGGCATTCCACAGTCGCTCGATGCCGCGCTGAAATCCTTCGCTGACGGCGAAATCATCGCCGTCGACATGGCCACGGCCAACGGCCAGCCCTTCATCCATCAGTTCTCCATCGGCATGCATGCGAGGATGGTTCAGTTGCGCCAAAGGATGGAATTCGGTTCGCGCCTGGGAAAGATCGGGGCTTCGGCGAAGGCGGCGTGGGCGACGATCAAGAATCCGCCGGCGATGAACGTCACGTTAAATATCGGCGAAACCGAGATCGCGGCGCGCATCACCGGCATCGGTATTACCAACAATTTGTTTGGCGAAGGCCACCTGCCCTATGCCGACAACCCTGCTGGCGGCGTGCTCGGTATCTACGTCACGGTGGCGCAGCAGCGTGCAGAACTGGTCAAATTCTTCTTCGACGTGGCGCGTGGCAAATGGCGCGACAACGAGCATGTCGAAATCCACCAAGCCGACCGGGCGGTTCTGAAAATCCACTCGGGCAGTAAGAAGTTCCACGCTGTGATGGATGGCGAACTGGTCAGGCTCGACCGCGACACGACGCTCGAAATCCGGCCTGGCGCGCTCAATGTCCTGGTGCCGGCCAGCATTGCCGAGGCAAAGGCCGCCTGATGCGATCTCGGACGATGACGGTCAAGGCTCTAGTTGCTCGGCGCGCTTCCTTGCTCTGTCGCCGGCGTCTTGGCGACCTCGCCATAGATTTCGGCGATGCCCCAGGCCGCGAAGGCGAGAAGCAGCGCGGCGATCAGGATACGCAAGCCATGCCTGCCCCATCGCCCCTGACGCGCTTTGTTTTCGGGAATGATCTTGATCATGGCCGGTCCTTGTTTCGTTCCGCGCCTGTTGACGTTCTCGGTAACGGTTCCTTGCTAGGATGGTTCCGAGACGAGCCGATCGGCCGCAGGCCGGCGAAGCGGCAAAGACCGGGGCTGGGCTTTGGGGACTTGGGTGGATAGCAAGGTGGAAACAGTGCCGGTTCTGCCGGCCGCGGTTGCGCGCGCGGTGAGGGAGGAAAGCCGTCTGGCCGTGCTGCACGGGCTGGAGATGCTGGATACGGCCGCGGACCTGGACTTCGACCGCATCAGCAGCCTTGCTGCGACCGTCATGCGAGCGCCGATCGCCCTGGTCACACTCGTCGATATCGAGCGGCAATGGTTCAAGTCCTGCTTTGGCCTGGACGAGACCGAAACGACGACCGACATCTCCTTCTGCGCCCACGCCATCGCCGCCGGCGACGAACCCATGGTGGTGACGGACGCAACGACGGATCCACGCTTCAAAACCAACCCGCTGGTCACGGGCAAGCACCATGTGCGCTTCTATGCCGGCGCGCCGATGCTGGTGGCCGGCGCAAGGATCGGCACGCTATGCGTCCTCGACCGCAAGCCGCACGCCTATCCGTCCCCTGCCACGCTCGACCAGTTGAAGACGCTCGCCGGCCTCGCCGCCAGCCTGTTCACCCTGAAGGACGCAACCCGCAGCGGCGCTATCGCCGAGGCCGCACTGGCGCGCGAGGAAAAACGCCGCGCCATCGCGCTCGATGCCGCCTCGCTTGCCAGTTGGGCATGGGACATCCGCACCGATATCATCGAATGCGATGTCCGGCTGTCGGAACTTTTCAACCTGCCGCGCTCGACCCGGCTGCGGGCCCGCGATATCCTCACCGCCATCGATCCCCGCGACGTCTACCAGACCGAGACCCGCTTTCGCGACGCCTTGACCGGCAGTGACGACTACTTCGGCGAATATCGCGTGAAGGGCTTCCATCCGCCGCGTTGGGTCGCGACGCGTGGCCGTGTCATCGAACGCGACGGCGAGGGCAAGCCGACGCTGATCTTCGGCGTCAACTACGACATCTCCGAACGCAAGCTCGGCGACGAACGGCAGCGGCTGTTGCTGCGCGAGCTTAACCATCGCGTCAAGAACACGCTGGCGACCGTCCAGGCGCTGGCGACGCAGACCGTGCGTCATGCCCGCCAGCCGAGCGAATTCCTGGAGGCCTTCGGTGCCCGGCTTCAGGCCCTGGGCATCGCGCACAATCTCTTGTCCGACCGAGAGTGGCGCGGCATCGGCATCCGCGAACTCGTCCAGATCGAGACCGGACCCTTTGACACAGCCGGCCAGGCGCGCATGACGATTTCCGGCGCCGACCTGCTGCTGTCGCCCGATCAGGCCGTCGGTCTCGGCCTTATCCTGCACGAATTGGCCAGCAACGCATTGCAATATGGATCGCTGTCGGTTGCGTCGGGCAAGGTCGATCTCGGTTGGAAGGCGCAAGGCAGGAAGAGCGACCGTCGCCTGGTACTGACCTGGCGCGAAACCGGCGGCCCGCAGGTTGCTCCGCCCCAGCGCCATGGATTTGGCTCGATCCTCATCCGGCGCAGCCTGGCCAAGGTCCTTTCAAGCGAAGTGACCCATGAATTCCGTCAGGAGGGCGTATTCGCCGAAATATCGATGCCCCTGGAAGACCTGTCGAAATGACGGACCCATCCGGGCCGAAGCGGCGACGTTATTTCCCCTCGCCGGCATCATCCGGATGGTCAGCGCCGGGTTTGGAGTTCTCGCGGTAAATGGCATAGGCCGCGAGCGCCACGGCCGGGCCCAGAATGATCCCGAGGCCGCCTTTCCCCTTGAGTCCCCCTGTCCCCTTGAGCAACGTCGGCAGCAGGGCCAGTGCGGCCGTGACGCCGATCGCCTTCATGTCGGTTTTGCGCCGCTTTGCCTCGCGGCGGGCGCGAGCGCCGGACATCAACCGATGGATCAGGAGAACGAGGCCCGCGACCACCAGAAAGCCGACACCGAAACTGAGCGCCGCCGCCAGCGATCCATAGCGGGCGGCCGCCCAGATATAGGCGGCCCCCACCAGAAAGCCGAGACCGCACAATGCCGCCAAAGCGGCGAGCGCATAGACGATGGCCGCCGTGCGCGCGCGGCGCACGGCGGCCAAAGTTTCACCCGAGGCGAAACCCGAAAGCAGCGATGCCAGCAGTCCCATCTGCGGCGTGACTAGCGACGCGCGAGCAGCGCGAAGAGGAAGCCGACACCGGCGGCGATTGCCAGTGACGTCACAGGCTTTTCGCGTACGCTCGCCACCATCTGCGCCTCGATATCCCTGGCGTTGCCGCGCAGGCTATCGAAAGCCGCTTCACCCTGGGCCCGCAACTGCTCGACACCTTCGGCCGCCGCACGACGCGCGGTGCCGTAGCCGTGTTCACCGGTCTTGGCCAACTGTTTGGTAAGCTTGTCGATATCGGCCTTCAACTGCCTGATATCGGCCTCGAGGTCCGAATTCGCCCGCGCCTCGTTGGCGGTCTTTCCTGCGGCAGCTGCCATTGCTTAACTCCTTGTGATTGCTCGATTTCAAACGCGCCGTGCGGCTTAACGTTCCGGCATCGGTCCAAACTACCTGGAAAGCTGCCCGCGCGCACCCGATCTGGCAAGATGCATTGCGTCAGAACTCGGCGGCCCTCCCGAGCTGCTTTAGCGCCTCGCAACCGCCATCGCGCCAGACGACCACCTTGCGATCCATCAGCTGAAAAGCGCCCATTCTGGCTTGGCATTTCGACCCCCCTCCTCGAGCGCCCGCCGGGCGGCAGGCAAGATTTGAAACGCTTTGCCAGGATCGAAGTTCCGACGAGCGGCGGGATGTCTCTGTTAGACGAGCGGCGGCATGTCTTTTTTAAATGACAACGGCCCAAATAACCATCATGACTCCCACCGTTTCAAGGAGCCATTGCCCGTGCCCCCGTTACTTGATGGATTGCGCATTCTTGTCTTGGAGGACGAGTTCCTCATAGCCATGGATGTCGAGCAGCTTTGCCGTGACCACGGTGCAGGCGAGGTGGTGATTGCCCGGGACCTGACCGAGGTCGATGGCCGAAAGGTCGCAACGCAATTCGACGCGGCCATCGTCGATCTGATGCTGGGCGGCACTTCGACGCTCGAATTCGCCGCGGGCCTGCGTGAAACAGGCGTCCCCTTCGTGTTTGCCTCCGGCTATTCGGATGCGGACGAGATCAAGGCAACGTTTCCAGGGGTGAGGCTGGTCACCAAACCCTATTCAGGCGAAGATCTGGTCGAAGCGGTGGCGCTGGCCTACGGACGTGCCTCGCCTGATTGAGACCGACGCGGCAGCATCCGGGTTCCTGCTACTAGGCATGCTTCAATGTGCTGCCGTCCCTGTGACCTGGGTCGAGATCGCATCGGGACCATATTCGTCTTCACCGGAGATCTTCAAGATTTCCTGCAGGCGCGTGCGGGCCCTGCTGACCCGGCTCTTGATCGTTCCGACCGCGCAACCGCAGATTTCGGCGGCCTCCTCGTAGGAGAAGCCCGAAGCACCGATGAGGATGATGGCCTCACGCTGGTCTTCCGGCAATTGCTCGAGAGCGCCACGAAAATCCTTGAGGTCGAGTTGGCCGTGCTGGGCCGGATGCACCGCAAGCCTGGCCGTCATGATGCCGTCGCTGTCCTGCACCTCGCGGCCCCGCTTGCGCATTTGCGAATAGAACTCATTGCGCAGGATAGTGAAAAGCCATGCCTTGAGATTGGTGCCGGGCTGGAAGCTCTCATGCTTGTCCCAGGCCTTGACCAGCGTCTCCTGAACGAGGTCGTCGGCCTTGTCGGCATTCTGCGTCAACGACACGGCAAAGGCCCGCAAGCTTGGGATCGCCCCAAGCAGATCGGTCTTGAAGCCTTGGGAGACCGCTGCCATGCCTCAGTCCTTCTTCTGCGCGGGTTCGGTCCGTTCCAGTTGCCTGAGCAACTGGGCAAAGCGATCCGGCACATCGTCGGAGACCAGCTCGTCGTAATACTGCTTGAGTTTGCGTCCGATTTCGGAGTTAGGCCCGAGCGGGTCGCCCGAACCGTTCCGGCGCCTGCCCGCGGCGCCAGTCAAAATTTCTTTGGTCATATCCTTCATTTCGCCCTTATATTCCCAGCACGAAAGCCGCTTGAATTCAACTCGACACAAGGCAAGCGGCATCCTCGTCTGGTCGCCCATCCCAACCCCAAACGCCGTTCGCGCCCATTCGTTCCATTTGCGCCGGAACTTTTTCGGAGAGCCCGCGTTATGTTAGCTGGGCCTGCAATCAGCTCGACCTGCATCGCGTCATTCTGAGGGAGACGTCCTACCATGAGTTTATCCGCCACCATCGCCCCGCACCTGCCGTTCCTGCGCCGCTTCTCGCGCGCCGTTTCCGGATCCCAGGAGAGCGGAGATGCGCTGGTCGCCGCGATGCTCGAGGCCATCATTGCCGATGTCGATATTTTTCCCGAAGCATCGAGCGACCGTATCGCCCTCTACAAGGTGTTCGCCAAACTGTTCACGTCGGTCGCCATCCGTGTTCCGCAGGAGCAGGCACAATCGGCATGGGAGCAGCGCGCAGCCGCCAATCTCAATGCGATCGCGCCGCTTCCCCGGCAGGCCTTCCTGCTGGTCGCCGTCGAAGGCTTCAGCGAGGACGAGGCGGCCGAGATCCTCGACGTCGGCGACCAGGAATTCTCCGAGCTGCTTGCCCAGGCGAGCAATGAAATCTCTCGCCAGGTGGCAACCGACGTGCTGATCATCGAGGACGAACCGTTGATCGCCATGGACATAGAGGAGATGGTCGAGAGCCTCGGCCACCGCGTCGTGGGAACGGCGCGCACCCATGCCGAAGCGGTGACGCTGTTCGGCAAGACGCGGCCGAAGATGGTGCTGGCCGACATTCAGCTCGCCGACGGCAGTTCGGGTATCGAAGCGGTCAACGAGATCCTGTCATCAACGTCGGTGCCGGTCATCTTCATCACCGCCTTTCCCGAGCGCCTCCTGACCGGCGAGCGCCCAGAGCCGGCTTTCCTGGTGACGAAGCCATTCAACCCCGACATGGTCAAGGCGCTGATCAGCCAGGCGCTGTTCTTCGACCGTCAGGCCAAGGCCGCCGCATAGGCTCGGCCGTCTGGCCGAAAGTTCCGACCGATAGCAGGACTTCACGGCAAGGCCGCCCGATGCCGCATCTGGCGGGCCTTTGCAAGCCGGGGTTCCCTCGTCAGCGATTTCCCCGGAACCGTTTGCAAGCGTCGTCTTTTTCAGCAAATGGTGGAACAAACCGCAACCACCCACGTTTTGCTCGCACCATTCGGAAGGAGATGAACCATGCTTTACTGGGCGCTCGTATTTCTCGTCGTGGCCATCATAGCCGGCGCGCTTGGTTTCGGCGGCATCGCCGGCACGTCTGCTGGCATAGCGCAGATATTGTTCTTCGTCTTTCTCGCCTTCCTGATCATCTCGCTTCTTGCCGGTCTGTTCAGGCGGGCATGAGGCGACCTTCATTCAGGCGAACACTGGAAGCCGCACCCCTCAAACGGTTTCCAGCCACCGCCGGGCGGTGTCCCTCAAACGGACGCCGTCCGGCGGACCGCTATTTGGAAGCTGGTTTTTCCTTGGGAACCCATTTGCCGGGGAACCGTTCAGCCTAGCAGGGGTGGACAGATTGACCGATGCGCTCCAAGACTTCAGATAGGACGGAAGGCGCGGGGAGTGACGAAGTCATCGCGCTGCATCCGGCGGAAAGCGGCATGCAGCTTGGCCGGGCGCTTCTCCACGCCCTGCACAATGCCGGCATTTCCGTCCTCTATCAGGATCGAGAGATGAAGACCGTATGGGCCCGCAACATGCGTGCGCCCTGGGTCTCTGACAATACCGACGGCAATGGCATCTTGCCTACAGCGCAGGCCGACCGCATCCGCACCGCAAAGGGCGATGTGGTCGCGACCGGCAATCCGGAGCGGCTTGAGATCAGTGTCCCGGGCGAAGATGGCATCCGCTGGTTCCAGGTTTGGGTCGATGCCGACCATGGCGACGGCGGCGATGTGCAAGGCGTGGTCACCACAATGGTCGAGACGACCGAGCAGAAGCGCCGCGAACAGACATTGACGACGCTGTTGCGCGAAGTCAGCCACCGCTCGAAGAACCTGCTGGCGATCATCCAGAGCATAGCGACCCAGACCGGCCGCTATTCCGACAGCATCGGCGATTTCCTGACCCGTTTTCGTGGCCGGCTGCAGTCGCTGGCGTCCTCCCAGGACCTGGTGACTTCTTCCAACTGGCGCGGTGCGGCCCTCCATGACCTGGTGGCAAGCCAGGTCGGCCGCTATGGCACGAGCACATCGCACAGCCTTCGCTTCCGGGGCGCCAATCCCTACCTCAATCCCAACGCCGCACTGCATATTGGCCTCGCGATGCATGAACTCGCCGTCAACTCGGTCAGCTATGGCGCCCTGTCCCGGCCGGATGGTTTCGTCGAGGTGAGCGCCGATCTCAACACCGCAGCCGCCGGTGAGGTCGTCCTGTCGCTGACATGGGCCGAAGCCATTGGAACCAATGGCGGCCGAGGCAGTCAAAAGCGTTTCGGCAGCGTCGCGCTGGAGCGGGTGGTGCCCGCGTCCCTGAATGGAACCGCGAGCCTCGATATCGTAGATGGCCACCTCGAATACCGCCTTGTCGTTCCGCACAGCAATTTCGAGACATGACGAGCGCGGTGGCCGGGAACGCCTGCGGCGGCCGGAGATCCTTAACCGACTGTTCACCATAAGGGCGGATGCTGTTTTACCCAGATACTGCTGCAACTTGCTTGGGTTGCAACAAGGTATTGGGAGGAATGCTTGACCGTCTCCGACATGAACAGACTGGAACAGGCCGCCCGTGTTTCGATGGGCGAATTCCAGGATCCCGAAGCATCCGCGGAACCGCTTTCCCCGCCTCATCACGGTCTGCTTTGGGGTGTGGTCCTGGCCGCGGCCGCGACAATTCTCCTGGTCACCGTGTTCAGGCTGACCTGACTGCGATCCGTCCTGCCCGCCTACTGTTTAGCCGCTCGCGACAGCCATTGTCCGCTTGTCATCCCGGAACCAGGAACTTTTGGCTCATCCGGACCGTTATTGTGGCGAGGGGGCTCGCCATGGAACATATCGCTGCACTGTTGCTGGTCATCGGTTGCACCAACTCGATGGCCGATTGTCATGAGCTGCAGGTTCCAGTCAGCGTCTTTGCGACCGTCGACGAATGCACTGCCGAGCGTCCCTTCGTCGTGGGCGATGTGCGGGAGCAGGCGCAACACGTCGTCGCCAAGTGCCTCGCGGTCGATCCCGCGCTCGAGGATGACTATGATCGGATCGTCTGGAATGTGCATACCGATGGCAGTCTCGACGCCTCGCTGGCGATATCCAGCCTCGTCGTGGCATCGAACGCGGCGCGCCCAGAAAAAGGCGACCTTAGCCAACAATAAATTGGAGCAGCAAAGCCCGTTGTTTCATGCTAAATGGCTGCTGGTGCTTACCAAAGTGTGGACACAAAGTGAGGAGTGACTCAATGCGGAAGATGATTATTGCCATGATTGCGGTGGCTGCTCTAAGCGGCTGCACCTCCACCGAGCAGGACGTGGTTGGCGGCGGCTTGATCGGCGCCGGTATCGGCGGCTTGGTCGGCGGTGGCAAGGGCGCGCTGATTGGTGCGGCCGTCGGCGCCGGTTCCGGCCTGCTGGTGCGCAAGCTGCAGAACGGCTACTGCCAGTATCGCGACCGCCATGGCCGCATCTACACGGCACGCTGCAACTAATCCGCGATAATGGAATGCAAATCCGGAGGCCGTATCCGGCCTCCGGATTTTTTTTATGACCCGGCAATCTGTGGCTATCCCTGCTGACAGGCTGAACCTCAGCCGACCAGCGGAATTCTGATCTCCACCTTCAGACCATCGGCCTGAAAATCGCGTTTGATCGTGCCACGCAGTTCGCGCGTGACGTTGAGGTCGATCAGCTTGGTGCCGAATCCGGTTTCGGACGGCGCCTCGACTTTCTTTTTCCCGGCCTCCCGCCAGTTCAGCGCCAGCGTCCGCTCGCGCCCACGCCCTTCCAGCGACCAGTCCACCTTGAGCGCCCAGTCACTCCCAAGCGAATTGGCGGAATTGCCGGCTTCGCCATATTTCAGCGCGTTGGTCGCCAGTTCATGGAAGGTCAGGCCAAGCGACTGCGTCGTCGTCTCGTCGAGCAGTACCTCCGGCCCTGACAGCAGCCCCTCGGGCAGTTCCTTGCCGAACACCTGGCCAAGCTCGATGCGCAGCAGATCGGCGAGATCCGCCTTCTGCCAGCGCGAGCGCGTCAGCATGTCCTGGGAAGCCGCCATCGCCTGCAGCCTGGCCGAGAAGGATGCGGAAAACTCGTTGACGTCGGTCGCCCGCGACGCCGTCTGTCGCGCGATCGCCAGCACTCTGGTGATCGAATTCTTGATACGATGCTTCATCTCCTGCAGCATCAGGTCCTTTTCGAGCAGGCTCTTTTCGGTCGTCTCGTGCAGACGCGATGCCGCCTCGTAGGCCCGTTCCTGATAGCGCGCCACCAGCGCGATGGCGCCTGCCGCGAGCAAACCGAACAGCCCCAGCATCACCGGGATGGCGCGCGACGACGGTTGCGAAAAGGCGCTGGTCGGCCTGAACAATATGGTCCATGGACGGCCAGCCACCATGATCTTGCGGGTGACCAGCAGCCGGTCGCCAAACGACGAAGCCGGTGGCGTCTCCGACCGAAACAACAGATTGTCGCCGTTCACCGTGCCTTCATAGATCTCGGTGTTGACCGGCAGCAGCGGCGTGCGGCTGAGCGCAATCTGGAACAGGTCGCGGGCCCGGAAGGCTGCGTAGAGAAAGCCCGCGGTCGAGGATCGCGATGCGTTGATGACCTCGGGCGCGGTTTCGACGTTGAGCCGCACGAAGACCAGGAAGCCGGTGAAGGTCTGCGCGGCGCCGGTGCCTTGGCCGAGTTGCACCAGCCCGCTCGCGTGCTGCTGGTCGTCCGCCATTGCCTTTTCGATCGCCGCGCGCCGAACCGGCTCGCTGAACATGTCGTAGCCGATGCTCGCCTGGTTGGACGGATCCAGCGGCTCGAACAGCGTGATGGGCGCGCGCCAGGGCTGCGTCGTATCCGGATAGACCGGATGGCTGGCACCGAAATCGTGGAGGATATCGCGTTCGACCGCCGCCTCGTCGCCCGTCTTGACGAGTTGGAGGAACCCGATCCCGCGCAGGCCGGCGAAATTGTCCTTGATATCCAGCGCGTTGAAGAATGCCTTGAACTCATTCTGCGATATGTCGCCGTTACGGGCGTCGAACAGAGCCTGCGTAGAGCGCAGCAGCGACAGATGCAGGTCGATACGGCTCTCGATTCGGTTGAGCGCATCGTCGGCCGCCCCTTCGAACTTGATGCGGGCGGCTTCCTGCGTCGCGAAATAGGCGAACCCCGCCATGGTCATGCTGATCAGCGCGACGGCGACGAACGCGACGATTGGAAAAAGTTTCTTCAACGGTGATGCGATCCATGAGCGATATCGGACCTTTATGGGCAAGTCGCCGGGTCAACACAATGGCAAGGCCAAGCCATCGTGATCGCTGGTACATCACGTGAACGGCAACCGGCCGTGCCCGATCGGCCGATGCCGGACCGACAAAACGCCTCAGGCGGCGATCTTCAGCGCGCCCGGCCCCGGAATGGCTCCCGGAGGACATTTACCCAGGATGATCATGCCGAGCACCTCGTCCTGCGTCACGTCGGTGGTGCGCGCGGTGCCGACGACCTGGCCGTTCTTCATCACGCAGACCCGGTCGGCCAGTTCGAACACATCATGGATGTCGTGGCTGATCAGGAAGATGCCGATGCCATCCGACTTGAGCTGCCTCACCAGTTCGCCGACCTGTGCCGTTTCCTGCGGACCGAGTGCGGCGGTCGGCTCGTCCATGATCAGAATGCGGGCGTTGAACAGGATCGCGCGCGCGATCGCCACCGACTGCCGCTGTCCGCCAGACAGCTTGATCACCGGCTCCTTGAAGCGCTGGAAGCGGGGATTGAGCCGCCCCATCACCTTGCGCGCCTCGGCCTCCATGGCGACGTCGTCGAGCGTGCCCCAGGCGGTCATCAGCTCGCGGCCGAGGAACAGGTTGGCGGCGGCGTCGACATTGTCGGCCAGCGCCAGCGTCTGGTAGATCGTCTCGATACCGTATTTCTTGGCGTCGCGCGGGTTGGAGATCGCCGCTTCCTCGCCATTGACGAAGATCTGGCCGGCATCGCGCTTGTAGGCGCCGGACAGGATCTTGATCAGCGTCGACTTGCCCGCGCCATTGTGGCCGAGCAGCGCCACGACCTCGCCGGGGAAAAGATCGATCGAGGCGTCGTCGACGGCACGGATGCCGCCAAAGGCAATCGAGATGTTGCGCATGTCGACCAGCGACGTGCCGGCGGGAGCAGATGCGGGAGCGGTGTTGTCGGCCATGATGGTTCTCCTTCCCTAGACCCGCTTGCGGTAGACGGTATCGAGCCAGACCGCGACGACGAGCACGGCGCCGACGACGATGCTCTGCAGCGGTGAGTCGATGCCGAGCAGCACCATGCCGGACTGCAACGACTGCATCAGCAGCGCACCGAGCATGGCGCCGAGCACCGTTCCGGAGCCGCCGGCAAGCGAGGTGCCGCCGATAACGGCGGCGGCAATCACCAAAAGCTCGTCCAGTGTGCCCAGCGCATTGGTCGACGCGTTAAGACGGGCCGACGAGATCGCAGCGCTGATCGCGGCCAGCACGCCCATGATCATGAACACCTTCATCGTCACCCATCGGGTGTTGATGCCGGCGAGATTGGCAGCCTCCGGATTGCCGCCGATGGCAAAGACGTAGCGGCCGAAACGGGTGCGCTTGGTGATGAACGTCATGACGATGCCGACCGCCACCGCCATCAGCACCGGTATGGCAATGCCGTGGGCGATGAACAGTCCATTTTCGGGAATGGCGATGCCGTTCTGCTGAGCGTACTGGCGTACGATGCCGATTGGCCACGGATAGGAATTGGCGATCCACACCGCGCCAAGGATGGCAGCGCAGGCGACTACGCCGAGAAAGGTTTCCGCCCAGACCGGACGTAGCGGAAAGTTGAACCGTTTGCGCTGCGATCGACCGTTGAGCAGCGCGAAAGCGACAGCCGCGCAAGCAACGGCGCCGATGATCCAGCTGGCGGTGGCGCCGATCGAGCCCCTCGGTCCGCCCCCCATCAGCTGGAATGTGGCGTCGAGCGGCGCGACCGTGCGCCCGTTGGTGATGAGCCATGCCATGCCGCGCCAGACCAGCAGGCCGCCCAATGTCACGATGAAGGCCGGAACTTCGAGATAGGCGATGATGAAGCCCTGGAATGCGCCGATCAGGAGACCGAGCACCACGCCGGCGGCCAGCGCAATGATCCAGAGCCAGGGATTTCCAAGCTGGAAGCCGATGACGCGAATGAGGAATTCGGCTTGCGCCACGCCCATGATCATGCCGATCACACCTTCGACGGAGCCAACCGAAAGGTCGATGTTACGCATGACGATGACCAGCACCATGCCGGTCGCCATGATCGCGACCGAGGACGTCTGCACCGACAGGTTCCAGAGATTGCGCGGCGTCAGGAAAAGTCCGCCCGACAGGATGTGGATGCCGATCCAGATGACCAGCAGCGCGCCGACCATGCCAAGCATGCGTGTGTCGAGTTCGGTTGCCTTCAGAAACCGGGCGACCGCGCCAAGTTCCGATGCCCGCGCGGTGTCGGCCGGTGCATTTGAGGTCGTGTCGGTCATGAAATCCTCCCGCCGGCTTGCCGTCTGACGCGGATGCCGGAATAGAGCCTGGAAGTTACCCGCCCGCGGCGGAAACACAAATCTTCCTGAAAAAACGCCGCGGCCTGGCAGCCGCGGCGTTTCATTGTCTGACGTCTTCGAGATCAGTTGCAGGCCGCGAGGCTGCCGGCGGCGACGCCTGCACAGACCTCGTCCTTCTTGATCCAGCCGGCGTCGATGACCACGTTGAGATTGTCCTTGGTGATCGCAACCGGTGTCAGGAACAGCGACTTGACGGTGTTGCCGCCAGGCGTCGTGAAGTCCTTCGCACCGGCGATGTCTGCCATCTTCTTGCCGTCGGCCAGCTGCGAGGCGATCTCGGCGGCATTCTTGCCGAGTTCGCGCGCGTCCTTCCACACCGACACGGTCTGGGTGCCGAGCGCGATGCGGTTGAGTGCCGCATGGTCGCCGTCCTGGCCGGACACCGGCACGGTGCCGGCAAGGCCTTGCGCCGTCAGCGCCGCGACGACGCCGCCTGCGGTGCCGTCATTGGCCGCGACCACCGCGTCGACCTTGTTGTCGTTGGCGGTCAGGAACTGTTCCATGTTCTTCTGGGCGTTGGCGGGCAGCCAGCCGTCCGTATAGGCTTCGCCGACATTCTTGATCTTGCCGCTGTCGATGGCTTCCTTGAGCACTTCCATCGAGCCCGAGAACAGGAAGTCGGCATTCGGATCGGCACCCGAGCCCTTGATGAAGACGTAGTTGCCTTCCGGCTTGGCCTTGAACACCGCGCTGGCCTGCAAGCGACCGACTTCCTTGTTGTCGAAGGTCAGGTAGAAGACGTCCTTGTTCTCGATCAGGCGGTCATAACCGACGACCGGAATGCCTTCGTCCAGCGCCTTCTGCACCGCCGGGCCGATGGCCGAGGCATCCTGCGCCAGGATGATCAGCGAATTGGCGCCTTGCGAGATCAGGCTTTCGACATCGGTGAGCTGCTTGCCGGGATTGGACTGCGCGTCGGCGGAGATGTACTTGTCGCCGGCGGCCTCGATCGCCTTTTTCATCGCGGCCTCGTCGGTCTTCCAGCGCTCTTCCTGGAAATTGGACCATGAAACGCCGATGACCTTGTCCTTCGCCTGCGCGACCGACGCAAGCGTCAGCGACATGGCGACACCCGCCAGGATGGCGGCTGTGAATTTCTTCATGATATTCCTCCCTGCGCCGCGTATGGCGCGACCAAACTGGCCCTAAGGCCGGCACAAAGGCCCTATTTTTTCGAGCCTCGAAAAAACACTGGTCCATCACCGGAACACTGTCAACAATGATTCTGATGGATTTTGAGGTGCCGCAGACTTTTTTTCGAGCTCCGGAATAAATAATGACAGCGTGGGGCGCTTCTGCCAGTATTTGGTGGCTTCGCTGGCGGCCTTCGGGAGGCACGAAAGGCCGCGGCGATCGGGAGGATGTGGGAAACATGTCGGTCGGAATCCGCCACGACGATCTGCGCCGGCGCAACCGCGCCATGGTGATCGCGGCCGTGCGCCGTGCCGGTCAGCCTTCGCGCACCGAGATCGCCGCGACCACCGGCCTCAGCCACTCGACCATCTCGGCGATCTCCTCCGACCTGATCGGCGAAGGCGTCCTGACCGAGGGCAAGCCGAGCGAGGCCGGCTCGCTAAAACGCGGTAGGCCGCAGGTCGGCCTCACCCTCAACCCCGAGGCGGCGGCGGTGATGACCGTGGTGCTGTCGCTGAATTTCCTGTCGGTCGCCGTCATCGACTATGCCGGCCAGGTGATATCGGAGGAACAGCGCCGGCTGGACACGCTGACCATGTCGCGCGAGGCGCTGATCGGCGAATGCACGGCAATCGTAAGGCGGCGCCTCGAGGACCCCGACATCGACATCCGCAGCGTCGCCCGCATCGCGCTGGCGGTCCAGGGCATCACCGACACCGAGGCGCGAGCCATGCTGTGGTCGCCGATCACGCCGCAGACCGACATCGCCTTCGCCGACATATTCGAAGCCGAGTTCGGCATCCCCGCCACCATGGAAAACGACTGCAACATGATGGCGGTGGCGCTGCGCTGGCGCGATCCCGAGCGCTACCGCGACGACTTCATCGCCATTCTGCTGTCGCATGGCATCGGCATGGGCCTGGTGCTGAAGGGCGAACTGTTCACCGGCACCCATTCCTCGGGCGGCGAGTTCGGCCACATGATCCACCGCCCAGGCGGCGCGCTCTGCCGCTGCGGACGGCGCGGCTGCGTCGAGGCCTATGCCGGCAACTACGCCATCTGGCGCAACGCGAGACAGCTTGGCGAGGACACCGAACCGATCGACGTCAGCGACGCCGACATGCGGGCGCTGGCGGCTTCGGCGCGCGACAAGGACGGGCCGGAGCGCCAGGCCTATCGCAAGGCCGGCGAGGCGCTGGGCTATGGCCTGGGCAGCCTGTTCGCGCTGATCGATCCCGCCCCGGTCGCCATGGTCGGCGTCAGCGCCGCCGCCTTCGACCTGATCGAGCCGGCCTTGCGCGAGGCGATTGCACAGACCGCCGGCGGCCAGCACTCGAAATCGATCTCCTTCGACACCGAGCCTAACGAACTGCCGCTGATCCGCGAAGGCTGCGCCATGCGCGCTCTGACCTTCGTCGATCAGGAAATATTCGCGCCGGGCGTGCAGGCGAGAGCAGGCGCGGCTGGGAAGAACGTGGCGTGAAATCGAAGCCATCGTAACATCCGTGGGTTGGACAAAGCCTCACGACTTCGTCATCCCTGGGCGGAGCAGGAGCGAAGCTCCGTCGCGGAGACCCTGGAATCCATGCCGCGACCTTGGCCACGGAGTGCAGCGGAGCAGAATTCCGCACCGAGGCAACGCTTCGAAGTCGCGGCATGGATCCTCGGGTCTATGCCGCGTCGCTTCGCTTCTTGCTCCGCCCGTGGATGACGAAGCAATGGACGTTTTCGCGAATCGCCAAGGTAAAGCGATCCGGCTTAAGCACGAAATCCGACTGTCTAACCTTCCGCGCCGAAGAACCTAATCTTCGCGGATGGCGTACCCTGCCCCGCGAATGGTGCGAATCACATCCGGCATGCGGCCATTGTTGACCGCCTTGCGCAGCCGGCCGACATGCACGTCGACGGTGCGCTCGTCGATGTAGATCGTCTCGCCCCAGACATTGTCGAGCAGCTGGCTGCGCGAGAACACGCGGCCGGGATGGCGCATCATGAATTCGAGCAGGCGGAACTCGGTCGGCCCGAGCCGGATCTCGCTCTTCTTGCGGTAGACGCGGTGCGATTCGCGGTCGAGCACGATATCGCCGACCTTGAGCACGCTGGACAGCACTTCAGGCTTGGCGCGGCGCAGCAGCGCCTTGACGCGGGCCATGAACTCCGGCGTCGAGAACGGCTTGACCAGATAGTCGTCGGCGCCCGTGGAGAGCCCACGCACGCGGTCGCTTTCTTCGCCCCGCGCGGTCAGCATGATGATCGGCAGCCGCTCGGTCTCGGGCCGCATTCGCAGGCGCCGGCAGAGTTCGATGCCGGACACCGCCGGCACCATCCAGTCGAGCACCAGAAGGTCGGGCACGTTCTCCTGCAGGCGGATCTCCGCCTCGTCGCCGCGCGTCACCACCTCGACCTGGTAGCCTTCCGATTCCAGATTGTAGCGGAGCAGCACCCCTAGCGGCTCCTCATCCTCCACCACCATGATGCGTGGCGCGATCATCGGCTGGTCACCCCTGCTATGCCGCCGGCGCCGACATCGCGGTTTCGTCCTGCTTCGGGCGATTGGCGGGCAGCTGCGTGCCGGTCAGCACATAATACGCATTCTCGGCGATGTTGGTCACGTGGTCGCCGATGCGTTCGAGGTTCTTGGCACAGAACAGAAGATGCGTGCAGGCGGTGATGTTGCGCGGATCTTCCATCATGTAGGTCAGCAGTTCGCGGAACACCGAGGTGTATTTCACGTCGATACGCTCGTCGTCGGCGCGCAGCTTCGCCAGTGCCGCGGCATCACGCGCCGCATATTCCTCGATGACACCTTGAACCTGGATCAGCACCAGCTGCGCCATCGCGTCGATGGAGTGCGACAGGTCGCGCGGCGTGGCGGAGAGCCCGACCGTGCCGACGCGCTTGGCGATGTTCTTGGCAAGGTCGCCGATGCGTTCGAGATCGCCGGCCATGCGGATCGAGCCGACGACATGGCGCAGATCGTCGGCCATCGGCTGGCGCTTGGCGATCAGCGTGATGGCGCGGTCGTCCAGCTCGCGCTGGCGCGCATCCATGATCGCGTCATCGGAGACGACGCGTTGGGCGAGCGCATTGTCGGAGTTCAGCAGCGCCTTGGTGGCACCGCCGACCATCGAGCCGGCGAGGTCGCCCATGTCGCTGATCAGCCTGCTGATCTGTCCGAGATCTTCATCGAAGGCTGCAACCGTGTGTTCGGCCATGATCCTGGTCCTCGTATGCGTGATCAGCCGAAGCGGCCGGTGATGTAGTCCTGCGTCCGCTTCTCGCGGGGCGACGTGAAGATCTTCTCCGTCTTGTCGAACTCGACCAGTTCGCCCAGATACATGAAGGCCGTCTGCTTCGATACGCGCGCCGCCTGCTGCATGTTGTGGGTGACGATGACGATCGTGTAGTCGGCCTGCAATTCGTCGATCAGCTCCTCGATCTTGGCGGTCGACAGCGGATCGAGCGCCGAGGCCGGCTCGTCGAGCAGGATGACTTCCGGCTTCACCGCCACGGTACGGGCAATGCAGAGCCGCTGCTGCTGGCCGCCCGAAAGGCTGAGGCCGCTGGCATTGAGCTTGTCCTTGACCTCGGTCCAGAGTGCTGCGCGCTTCAGCGCCTGTTCGACGCGGCCGTCCATCTCGGCCTTGCTGATCTTCTCGTAGAGCCTGACGCCGAAGGCGATGTTCTCATAGATCGACATCGGGAACGGCGTCGGCTTCTGGAACACCATGCCGATCTTGGTGCGCAACAGGTTGAGGTCCTGCGAACGGTCGAGAACGTTCTTGCCGTCGAGCAGCACCTGGCCCTCGGCGGTCTGCCTGGGATAGAGCTCGTAGATGCGGTTGAAGACGCGCAGCAGCGTCGACTTTCCGCAGCCCGAAGGGCCGATGAAGGCGGTGACGCTGCGTTCGGGCAGCGACAGCGTGATGTCCTTCAGCGCCTTCGACTGGCCGTAGTAGAAATTGAGGTTCTTGACCTCGATCTTTGCCTTGGCGGCTGCCTCGGCGGCGATCGTCATGTCTGGAGACAACATCTGGCTCATTTGTCCTCTCTGCGTCCGGTCAGGCTGCGCGCAAAGATGCTGAGCGCGAGAACCGTCAATGTAATTATGAGTGCGCCGGTCCAAGCCAGTTGCTGCCATTCCTCGTAGGGGCTGAGAGCGAACTGGAAGATGGTGACAGGCAGGCTGGCCATCGGCGCGTTGAGATTGCTCGACCAGAACTGGTTGTTGAGCGCGGTGAACAGCAGCGGCGCCGTTTCGCCGGAGATGCGGGCAATGGCCAGCAATATGCCGGTGACGATGCCCGAAAGCGCGGCGCGGTAGGCGACCGAGCGGATCACCACCCAGCGCGGCGCGCCGATCGCGGTGCCGGCTTCGCGCAAGGCGTTGGGCACAAGGTTGAGCATGTCCTCAGTGGTACGCACGACGACGGGGATGACCAGGATGGCCAGCGCGACGGCGCCGGCGATCGCCGAGAAGTGCCCCATCGGCCGGACCATCAATTCGTAGACGAACAGGCCGATGATGATCGACGGCGCCGACAGAAGGATATCGTTGATGAAGCGCACAACGGTGGTGAGCTTCGAAAAGCGGCCGTATTCGGCCATGTAGGTGCCGGCCAGTACACCGATCGGCGTGCCGACGATGATCCCGATGACGGTCATCACGATGCTGCCGTAGATGGCGTTGAGCAGGCCGCCGGCGTCGCCTGGCGGCGGGGTCATTTCCGTGAAGACCGAAAGATTGACGCCTGACAGGCCCTTGTAGAGCAGGGCGCCGAGAATGAGCGCCAGCCAGGCAAGGCCGATGCCGGCCGCGGCGACGCACAGCGTCATCATCACGCCATTCTTGCGCTTGCGGCTCTGGTGAAGCGACGTGGCTGTCGACATCGGTCAGGCTCCGGTGCGGGCGTCGATGCGCATCAGCATGTAGCGTGCGATGGCAAGGATCAGGAAAGTGATGACGAACAGGATCAGGCCGAGCGCCACCAGCGAAGACGTGTAGAGATCGCCGACCGCCTCGGTGAATTCGTTGGCGATGGTCGCCGAGATCGTCGTTGCCGGCGCAAACAGCGACGTACTGATGCGATGCGCGTTGCCGATGACGAAGGTTACCGCCATGGTTTCGCCGAGCGCGCGGCCAAGGCCGAGCATGACGCCGCCCATGATGCCGATCCGCGTGTAGGGAATGACGACGCGGCGGGTCACTTCCCAGGTCGTGCAGCCGATGCCGTAGGCCGATTCCTTCAGCACCGGAGGCACCGTGTCGAAGACGTCCTTGGTGATCGAGGTGATGAAAGGCAGCACCATGATGGCAAGGATCATCGACGATGTCAGCAGGCCGATGCCGTAGGGCGGGCCGGCAAACAGGCTGCCGAGGCCCGGGATACCGTGGAACACGCTGATGATGAACGGCTGCACCGTGGTCTGCAGGAACGGCGCCAGCACGAACAGGCCCCAGATGCCGTAGATGATCGAGGGAATGCCGGCCAGCAATTCCACCGCCATGCCGATCGGGCGCCGCAGCGGGCGCGGGCAAAGCTCGGTGAGGAAGATGGCGATGCCGATGCCGAGCGGCACGGCGATCAGGATGGCGATTGCCGAGGTGATGATGGTACCGTAGATCGGCGCCAGCGCGCCGAATTTCTCCGTCACCGGATTCCAGCTTTCGCTGGTCAGGAACGAGAAGCCAAAGGTCGAGAGGGCTTGCCAGGAGCCGGCAAACAGCGAGATCGCGACGCTGCCGAGCAGCACCAGCACCAATATCGCAGCGGCGCGGGTCATTGCGTGGAAGATCGCGTCTGTCAGCGCAAACCGCCTGACGATGGCGTCGCGCGAACCTCGAATGGCTGGCAAGGCTTCCTGGACAGCACTCATGTCAAGCTCGGCTCTTTCGAGTTGAAGGAAAAGGAGCGCCGCGGGCGCGGCGCTCCTCCAGAAGATGTTACTCGCCGGCGTAGATGGGCTTGCCGTCGGCCTGGATGTCGGTCTTCCACGAAGCCTTGATCAGGTCGACGACGCTGTCGGGGATCGACACATAGTCGAGCGCCTTGGCGGTTTCCTTGCCGTCCTTGTAGGCCCAGGCGAAGAACTTCAGCGCTTCGCCGGTGGCAGCAGCGTCATCGGGAACCTTGTGGATCAGCACCCAGGTCGAAGCCGCGATCGGCCAGGTGGTGTCGCCGGGCTCGTTGGTGATGATGACGTTGAAGTTCTTGGCAGTCTTGAAGTCGGCATTCGAAGCGGCAGCGCCGAAGGATTCGAGCGACGGCTCGACGACCTTGCCGGCTGCGTTCACCATCTTTGAGTAGGACAGGTTGTTCTGCTTGGCATAGGCGTATTCGACGTAGCCGATGCCGCCGTCGGTCTGCTTGACGGTATTGGCAACGCCTTCGCTGCCCTTGGCGCCGACGCCGGTCGGCCATTCGACGGCCGTGTCCGAGCCGACCTTGTCCTTCCAGTCGGGCGAGAGCTTCACCAGATAGTCGGTGAAGTTGAAGGTGGTGCCCGAGCCGTCCGAGCGGTGCACGACGGCGATGGCGGTCGACGGCAGCGTGAGGGTGGGGTTCAGCGCTTTGATCGCGGCATCGTCCCAGGTGGTGATGGCGCCGAGATAGATCTGGGCCAGCGTCTTGCCGTCGAGGACGAGTTCGCCCGGCTTGACGCCGGAGAGGTTGACGATCGGCACGATGCCGCCCATCACCATCGGAAACTGCACGAGGCCGTTCTTTTCCAGATCGGCATCGGACATCGGCTTGTCGGTGGCGCCGAAGGTCACGGTCTTGGCGATGACCTGCTTGATGCCGCCGCCGGAACCGATCGACTGGTAGTTGAGGCCGATGCCGGTGTCTTTCTTGTAGGTGTCGGCCCACTTGGCGAACACCGGATAGATGAAGGTCGAGCCGGCGCCTGAAAGGTCAGCTGCCATTGCCGCGGAAAGGGTGATGGTGGACGCCGCAGCCATTGCAATCGCAACGGCCGCCGAGCGGATGAAATGTCTCATGTGGCCTGCTCCTGTTCGGAAGATGGTCTCTCGGCGCCATTTCTTGCCAGCGCCCGCTGAGGCCAATAGCCTTCGATTATAACAGTCGCATGACAGTTTCATGTCAGCCCGGTAACGCGTCGCCGGCGCCGGCAAAGGCGGTGGCGCGGCCGGTTCGCGGCCCGATCCGAGTTTGTCCCCGGAATCATGGGCTTGAGCCGTCCGCCGGCCGCAGCCGCCGCCGGATTCGACGGGGCTTTCAAAGGTGAAGAAAATCCGGACGGGAGTGCGTTGCTCGAGGCCAGAGCGTGTCGTGGCCGGGCCATCGCCGAAAACAGGTCCGTTGGGGTAGAGTGACGCTGTTCCTTGCCGGCGGTCGCTGCTCCCGCCCGTAACTGGATGAGCGGAATTCGATGCCGCCATTGTCCCGGCTAGGCACAGCCTTTGATATGGTGCGATCGCACCATAGTCATTGCACGCGGGGGTAGCAGGGAATCTCCCACTGATTCCTTCGGCTTGCCTCTTCAGATGCCGCGAATCCGCGACGCGGTGCTATCCCGCGTTGCGCTGCGCCTGGCGGCTGGCGCCGACCCAGCGCTCGACCTTCTCCAAGAGGGCCCTGGGGCTGATTGGTTTTGGCAGATAGTCGTCCATGCCCGCTTCCAGGCATCGTTCGCGATCGCCCTTGAGCGCATGCGCGGTGACCCCGACGATCGGCACATGCGTGCCGGTGTCTTCCTCCAGCCGGCGGATCGCGGCCGTCGCTTCGAGACCGCTCATCTCCGGCATCGAGACGTCCATCAGGATCATGCAAGGATTGAGCTTGCCGAAGGCGTCGAGTGCCTTGCGGCCGTTGCTGACGATCTCGAAGCCGTAGCCGGTCTCGCCAAGGATCTGGGTGAAGACCATCTGGTTCACCTCATTGTCCTCGGCCACGAGGATATCAAGCCTCTGTCCGTCACCGCCGACGGCCGGCAGCCTGGGACGAACCGGCGGTGGCTGCAATTGTGCGCGCTGCTCGGACGGCGCCAATGATTGCCGCTGAGGCGCATTAGGCGCCTCGCCTGCCGATGGCTGGGCGGCGTGGCCAACCGTGGTGTGGCGATGGCGCTGGACGGTCGCGACCAGCGTTTCCAGCAGCACCGAGGAGCGCGCCGGCTTGATCAGCTGTGCGTCGATGCCGAGATCTCGGTAGCTGGTGTTGGCAAGCGACTGGTCGACCGAGGTCAGCATGATGATCGGCGTGTTGGCGAGGCCCGCAGTGTTTCGCACGATGCGCGCCATTTCGGCGCCGCTCATCCCAGGCATCTGGTAGTCGAGCACGACGCAGTCGACCGGTACGCCATAGGCCGCGGCGGCGATCAGCACCTTGAGCCCCTCGGCGCCGCTTTCAGCCGCGCATGAATCGAATGTCCACGACGTCATCTGCTCGGTCAGGATGGCACGGTTCACGGCATTGTCGTCGACGATCAGCACGCGAGCGCCGGTCACATCCACCGGCATGATGCGCTGCCCGTTCTGCTGTTCGGCGCTGGGCAGCGTCACCTCGAACCAGAAAGTCGAACCCTTGCCCTCGGCGCTCTCGACACCGATTTTGCCGCCCATCAGTTCGACCAGCCGCGAGGTGATGGCGAGACCAAGCCCGGTGCCCTCGTGCCGCCTTGTCGAGGAGGTGTCGACCTGGCTGAATTTCTCGAACACCAGCTTCAGCTTTTCCTCGGGGATGCCGATCCCGGTGTCGGTGACCGAGATCGTCAGTTTGGTTCCGGTCGGCATCCGTTCGCCGGTCACGTCGACCAGCACATGGCCTTCGTCGGTGAATTTCACCGCGTTGCCGAGCAGGTTGGTGACGATCTGCCTGATCCGGCCGACATCGCCGATGAAAAGGCTTCCGAGCCTCGGCTCGATGCGCACGATGAGTTCGAGATCCTTTTCCTTGGCGCGTGTCGACACCAGCGTCGCGACGTCCTCGATCGCCTCCGCGAGATTGAACGGCGCCGGATCGAGCACCAGCTGGCCGGCATCGATCTTGGAGAAATCCAGGATGTCGTTGATGATGGTCAAAAGTGCGTTGCCCGATTTGACGATGATGTCGGTGAACGTCTTCTGCTTTGGATCGAGATTGGATTTGGCCAGGAGTTCGGCCATGCCCAGCACGCCGTTCATCGGCGTGCGGATCTCATGGCTCATATTGGCGAGGAATTCCGACTTGGCGCGGTCGGCGAGCACCGCACGCTGGCGCGCCTCGCGCAATTCGGCCTCGCGCATCTTCAATTCGGTGATGTCGGTGGTTGATCCGATCAGATAGAGCGAACCGTCGGACGCGATCATCGCGCCCTTTCGGGCGAACTGGTGGCGCACGCTGCCATCGGCAAGCGTCACCGTCTCCTCGATCTCCTGGGTTTCGCCGGTGCGCAGCACGGCCAGGTCGCCGGCGACGAAGGCCTCGCCGTCCGGCCCGAAGATCTCGACGTCGGTCTTGCCGATCGCCTCTTCCTTGCCGAGACCGGTGAGGTCGCACCAGCCCTTGTTGACGTAGAACTGCCTGAGGTCGGAGCGCTTGGCGTAGATCGACACCGGCACGTTGTCGATCAGGCTGCGGAACACCTCGTTCTCGCGCATGCTTTCTTCCAGCGCCCGCTCGCGCGCCTTGACATCGGTGATGTCGGTGCTGGAGCCGACAAGGTGCACCGAGCCGTCGCTGGCCACCAGGCGGCTCTTGCGCGTCATCAACTGCCGCACCGTGCCGTCGCGATGGGTGACCGGCTCCTCGACCTCGCGCACATTGCCGGTCGCCACGACATCGGCGTCGTCATGGCTGAAGCCTTCCGCTTCCTCGGCGCCGAACAATTGCCGGTCGGTCCGGCCGATGACATCTTCCTTGGCGAGGCCGGTCAGCGCGCACCAGGCCTTGTTGACGAATTCGATGTTCAGGTCCTGCGCCTTGATGAAGGCGGCCACCGGCAGCTCGTCCATGACGTGCCGGAACAGATCGATCTGGCGCATCGAGTCGCGCAAGGCGGCCTCGCGGCTCTTGAGATCGCTGATGTCGACGCGCACGCCGATGAACGTGCCGTCATCGGTGCGCATGTCGTAGACCTGATACCAGCGTCCATCCGCATTGAGACGCTCATAGGAAGAATTTGGCAAACGGTAGCGCCTCAGCATGCCGTCGAGCCAGCGTTCGGTATCGACCGCATAAAGGCTGTCGACCACGGCATCGCCGCTCGAGCGGAAATAGCCGACCGAGTGGCCGAACTCCAGCGCCTCGCGGAAAGTGCGGCCGGGCTGCCAGTAGGGCTTCAGTGCCGGCAGCGAATCCTGCAGCTTGCGGTTGGCGAAGACGAACTTGTCGTCTCGGTCGTAGATGATGACGCCTGCCGGCAGCGATTCCAGCACGGTTGCAACGTTTTTGCGGGCATCCTCGGCTTCCGTCTCGCGGCCCTTCATGTCGGTGACATCGACATAGGAAATGAGCCGCTTGCCACCGGCCAGCGATGCCAGTGAGGCGACCAGCGTGCGCCCATCATTGTGCGGCAATTGCCTGGAGCCGGCGACGCCGGCCCTGATCTCGGCTTCGCGCTCGGCGACATGGCGCTGCCAGGCAGTCTCGTCGGCACCGAAGGGATCTATGGCACGGCTGGCTTCCATCAGCTCGCGGAAGCTGGAGCCGATCCCGGCGCGGTTTGGATCGATCCTCCAGAAGTCATGGAAGGCGCTGTTGATCACCTCCGCGCGCATGTCGGCACCGAGGACGACCACGCCGATCGGCATCGAATCGACCATCGTGCGAAGGTTGACGAGACTTTGCGAAGAAACGTCTTCGTCCTGTTTCGGCGCCATCTCCTCGAAGGCGGCGGCCAGCGCGGTGATGTTGCGGCCGATGCCACGATAGCCGGCAAATTTTCCTTCGCTGTCGAAGCGTGGAAAGCCTGACGTCAGCACCCAGCGGCAGTCGGCGCCGCCGCCCTTCAGCTCATAGACGAAGTCGCGGAACGGCCGGCGCGCCTGCAGATCTTCCAGATGCGCTGCCGCGCTGCGATTGCCCTTCAGGACCTGGTTGAGGAAATCGAAGCGGAACCGGCCAAGCACATCGGCCGGATCGATGCCCGTCGCCGCCTGGTAGCCCTGCGAAAGCCAGGAGAAGCGCAGCTCCGCATCGGTCTCCCAGATCCAGTCCGAGCCGGCTTCGACAAGCTGGCGAAGCCCTTCGGCGCGATCCATATCGGCAGTATGTGGCAAGGCGTCGCCGCCATGCACTGCTGCCTTGCCGGGCTCGCGCTTGCCGCGCGCGCCGATTGCTTCGTCCGCTTCCGCCATGCTGTCCCCACCCCGAAAATCAAGGCCGAACCCTCCCTCCGCGGTTCGTCGGCGGAATGTGCCCGAGAAGCATTAACGATCCGCTAACCTTAACGAGCAACCGGACCGTTGTTGCTGCGTTGTTCCGTGCGGTTGCCGGGTCGGCCAACGCTGCGTTATAAGCGCCCGCAGGGGTGTTGCTTATGTCTGGACGGATAGGGCCTTTTTTGCTGGGCGTGGCGCTGCTTTTCGGCAGCGGCTGTTCGCGCAGCTATGACGGCACGGTCATCATCCCGCGGCCGCTCGATGCCAGGCGCTTCTGGGACCGGCCGCCACCCAATGTCGACTACGGACCGTCGCAGGTCGACAACGGTGCCTTTCCGGCGCCACCACAGTCGCCCGAACGGTTTTCCGAGCGCAGGGTTGTGAAGCCCGCCGTGCAGAGACGGCATCAAAGGAGGCTTTCCTCCCCGGCTCCCTCGTCTTCCGGCCCGGAAAAGCAGCTGGCGTGCAGGAATGTAAGCGCGCCAGGCCAACGCGTTCGCATGGTTTGCGACTAAAGCTGGAGCCTTGTTGCCGGCAGGGCTTCTATAGCGTTGCCGCGCCCTTCTTGGGTTCTTTTGCACCGAGCTTGTCGAGCGCTAGGCGAACTTGGCGCAGATCGTCTTGCCAGCCGTCATCGTTGCCCATCGGGCTCTCCGACGCTGCCCGCTGTAGCCCGCGCGCCTCGGATTCGATCTTGCGCAGTTCGGCGATCTTCTCGTCTTTGGTCAAGGAGCCGTCTTCGAGGATCTCCAGAACCCGCATTTCCCTGAACGTGGCCATGGCGTTGCTCCCGGCTGATGTCGATCACAACGCTGGGAGCAGGCACCTGTTCCAGCCGGATCGCGGCGGCCAGGATCGCGGCCAGGTAAGCGACAGGCTCATCGCGGCGGTCGGCCGCCGGGTTTGAAAAACCGTTGCTATTCCACGGGGAAGAAGGCAGGGCCAACCATGCGCACCGACCGCTTGCCAGCCTCGATCGATTGCAACCGAGCGGTGCCCGGAGCCTCGCTGCCGGATCCCGGAATTGCCGCGACACTGCCGAGGTCCGGCTTTGGCTGCGGCAAGGGGATGATGGCATTGCTCATGTTCGTGGGCGTGACCGTCCTCGCTCTCAGTTCGGCAACCCGCTGGTAATAGCGCTTGACGTCACAGGCCTTGAAATTGGCATCCTCACGGTAGCGGAAAGCCGTCGGCAATTCCGTGTAAGGCTTGCGCGTGTCAAGCGCGGCCATTTTTTCGGTTTCCAGACTGGCATCGCTCAGCGTGTAGAGGTCGACCGCCGGATCGTCACAGATGTAACGGCATTGATCGGCCGTATCCTTGAGATCGTCATTGCCGGCGAATTGCGACTTGGGCGCCGGGAAGAAATATCCATCCGAAAGGCGCACGCAAAACAGCATGGTGTTGCCGCCGTACGTTGGCACCGCCGTTGCCGCGGCGGACTGCGTCTTCGGCGCCGGGCGCTGCTCCTTGCCCCGGAATGTGCAGCCGAGCGCCGCGAACCGTGCCTGCAGGCCCGAAATGTCCCGGCCGGAATTGGACGCGGCGGCGATCTGGCGCTGCACGTCCGACCGGTTCCTGGCAAGGTCGGCGCAAGCGTTGAAGAAACCACCCGTCGCACTTTGCGCGGTGCATCTGCGCTGCCTCTCCAGGCCCTGGATCGCCGCGAGCTGGCGACGCAGCTGCGCCAGTTCCGGGCTCACGCCGCCGCCGCGACCGGCGGAAAGCAACTGGCCTCTGATCGCGCTGCAACTGTCCGCGTAGGAAGATGTTGTGCCGAGCGCAAAGGCGGTCACCATTACCAGTGCGACCGTCATCATGAGAAACCAGAAACGGGTCATCGGGACGACATGATCCTTGTTGCGGATAGTCTGGAATCACGTTCTTTAGACTGAGCTAACCTTTGGTTAGATGAGCCTAGTCTAATGTTTTAAGACTTTCGACCTAAGCAGACCTTCATTTAGTGTAATAGGACCAGCCCTGTAAATTCGATATTACATTTTTATTTCAAGATTGAGACGAACCGGAAAACAGTGCGGCCCGATCGATGGCAGCCAATGCTGCAAGGCCAGGACGCCAGGCGGGCGACTAAATCCGATACCTGACCTGAAACCTTTGCCTGGCGTGCGGCGTTGAAAGGCAAAGGAGAACGCGGATGTCGATCCACTTCACGGTATCGGAACTGACAAGAAACCTTTTTCATTCCCTCGGGCTTGACCATGAGGGCGCGCCACGGCCGCTCAACGCCGAGCAGAACCTGTTGCTGGAGTGCTATCTGGCCGGGCAAATTCCGGAATCGGCCTGGAGCGACTACGTCTTCGAGACACCGGATTTGGCACGGCATGCCGAGGCGCGGCGCCTGAGCCATTGAGCCAAAAGCGCCGGGCCATTGAGCCGCTGATCTCGGAGGGGCCGGCTACGCGGAGGTGTAAAACCTGCCGGACAGTCTGCTTTTCGCGAGCCTTCCCTGACCCATGGCGTCAGGCATGGTCACCGTAAGGTCGTCGCGGGAACAGCTATTTACTTCGGGGAGACCGATTGCAACTGCTTCGGGGAAACCAATTGCAATGTGAACACCTTGCCGCCAATGCCCTGTGCCAGCGTCGCAGAGAAAGTCAGGGGCGTGCAATTCTTGACGGCCGCGGTGGCCGCGTCGATGAACGCCTGCCGCGCCTTGTCATCGCCGGCCACCTTGACGGCAGTCGCCCTTGGCGAACCGATCAGCGTGCCGTCGCGCTTGAAGCTGAAGCTCAGGGTTACGGTGGAATTCCCGGCATCCGCCGAGGGCGTCCAGCACGCCTGGATCGCGGCCCCGACATCAGCCATTGTATTGAGCGTCGCGGCCTGTAGCGGGAGAAGGGTCCCGACCAGCATTCCAACGGCGATCATCAGCCTTGCCGCGACGCACTTCATTGCAATCCCTCGATTTCACTGCCGGCCGGCATTCATGGCTGGACTGGCTGTAAGGGATGTTAGAGCCGACGTTGGCAATGACAATATCTTGCAGCAAAAGTTGATGCTTCGGCGTTGCCTGACTTTCGTGCCGCGATGCCCCGGCACCACCGCCCCAAAAAAAGCAAAAAGGCCGGCGCGGGGCCGACCTTTCCTTCCACCTCGGCGCCAGTACATCCGTGGTCGCGCGGTGAATTCCGGGCAGTAGACAGGGCTTTGGTTAACGAATCCCTAACCCCTGGCCTGCGACTTCACATGGGCGATATAGCCGCGCACGTCGCCGGCCGGCTCGGCGTAGGCCTTGCCGAGCTTCTTCTCGATCGCCGCCATGTACTCCTTCGTCCATCTGGGCAGCGCGTAGTCGATGACGGCCAGGAATTCGAGCGTCGCCGCCAGCCGGATGTCGGCGATCGACGGGTGCTTGCCGCCGATGAACGGCTTGCCGTCCCTGAAGAAGCTGTGGAAGACCTCCAACGGCTCGGCGATCGCGGCCATGGCTGCCTTCTGCGCTTCGGACTTCTTGTCGGGATGGGCGTCGCTGTGGCCGACCTCGCCGGCATAGTGCGGGAAGCCGAGCGCCGGATAGGTGGCGCGTGCCACATAGGGGTAGAGCGTACCGATCAGGTAGAACATGGCGCTGTCGACCATTGCCCGCTTGGCCGGCGCCGTGGGATAGAATTTCTCCAGCCCGTGCTTGTTGGCGAGATATTGCATGATGGCGCAGCTTTCCCAAAGCACGCCTCTGGGCAGCCCCTTGTCCTCGATCATCGGCGTCAGGTGCGCCGGATTGCGCGCCATATATTCGGGCGAGCGCGTGTGGCCCCAGGCGTCGGTCTCGGCGGCGTCGAATCCGGCCGCGCGCGCGAACACCCGCACCGTCATGTTGTTGACGCTCGGCTTCAGCATGCTGAGCTTCAGCCCCGGTTTCTTCGCCGGCTTGGCCTTGGCCTTCGCAGCGGGTTTTGCGGTGGCCTTTGCCGTCGGTTTCGCCGCTGCTTTGGCCCCCGCCTTTGGGGTCGCTTTTGCGGCCACCTTGGCCGCGGGTTTCTTCGCCTTCGTTGTCGCTGTCTTGGCCATTTGTTCCTCCCTCTGTGCCCGTTCAGTATGGGTTCTTCGGCGCCCGGTCATCCGACAGGGTTGCGCGCGAACGCTCGACGAGCGCCTGGATCGCATCGGCGAGATGCACTTCTGCGATGTTGTAGTCGCCGCGCGCGACCCGCAGCCTGTGCGCTTCCATCAGCACGTCGGCATGGGTGAAGCCGGCCGGCGGCTCGAAGCGATAGGAGGCGAGTTCGATCAGCAGCCCGAGCGGATCCTCGAAATAGATCGAATCCATGAAGCCGCGATCCTTGACGCCGCTGTGCTTGATACCGCGCTGGTCGAGCCGCGCGACCGCCTGCAGGAAGGTGACGCGCGACACCGAAAAGGCGATGTGATGGACACAACCCGTATCGGTCGGCGTGCGTCGCTTCTCCGGCGTGCGGCTTTCGTCGGTGAAGATGGTGATCAGCCGGCCATCGCCGGGATCGAAATAGAGATGGCTCTCCTTGGGCTTGTCGAGATTGGGCTGCTCGAAGATGAACGGCATGCCGAGCACGCCCTCCCAGAAATCGATCGAGGTCTGGCGGCCGGCGCCGACCAGCGTGATGTGGTGGACACCCTGCGACTGCAGTTTCTGCATTGGCCCCTCCCGAGGCATCAGCTGCCCGTGCGGATCTGCCCGGCGCTCGGCGTTCTGCGCGCCACTCGAGCCGTGCCTCAAGATCCAGGAGGTGATGCTAATGCAATCGGCTCCGCCGCGCCAGAAGCGGCGAACCCTAATGTTGGCACGCCGGCGAAACCATTCCTGGTGATAAAAGCCAGAGAAACGTTTTTAGGGATAGCGGTTATCAGTGCAAGCGAAAGTCGCGTTCGTAGCGCCATGGCCGAAAACGCGACTACGCGACGGCAACCGCGACTACGCGACAGCCCTGAGCTCGGCCACCGCCAGCATCCCCACGCCGCCACATTCGGCGCATGCGATGGTCTTCCCCGGGCAGCTTGTCTGATGCGTCCCCTGCGGGCAGCAATGCCCTTTTGACGCAGACCATCTCGAGCAATCGAAAACCTTGCCGCCGCCATGGCAGCGCGAGCACATCGTCTTCACTGCGGTCATCCCAACTCTACCCGACCCAAAGTCCGCCATCCGCGGACGCTACCCCGCATGCCAAGTAACAGAGATCGTTATGCTTTCAAGCGTCGCGGCCTGACTTAAATTGGGTGGATTCGGCCATGCGGCCACCGGATTTTCGCGGGCTTTGCCGCTTCTTTCGGTGAACGCAACCCACACGGGTGCTTTGTCTGAATGTGACCCGAGACTGCGGGAAGAAGCGACGGAGCTGTTGTTGCGCCGGGACGGACCGCTGCACAGCAGTCTAAAAGCAAAAGGGGCCGGCATTGCGCTGGCCCTCCACTTCCACTTGGAGCGCGAGGTGGTCGCGAATACGCCAATGCTAGTCGAGAAATCTGATCTTCGTGAAGGACATCATCTCTCCCATCACGTTGCCGCCGTCATCGATCTGCTGCCCTTGTCCGACTGTAACGGTCACGCGTTTTCCCTTGTAGCGGGACGGCATCGCGGTTTGCTCGTTCCAGCTTCCGCACTCGGGAGCGGAACACAGGCCGACTTGCTCCTCCTTCTTGCGGTCGACAATGGTCAGATAGCAATTGTCGCCACATTCGAAACCTCGAATGGTGCCGGTGATCTTCCTGTCCTTGGAGAACGACGGACCGCACTGGGCGATCAGGGACGCGGAAATGAGGAGCGGCAAAGCCAATTGTTTCATGCAGCCAACTTGCTGCAACAGGCCGTATGGCGCAAGCATCGCATCTGGCAGAAAATCCTTGGTACGCCCAAGGGGAGTTGATCTTTCCTTTGAAATCAAAACGTTAGGCTGTCCAACCGCCTATCTGGCCCTCGTTGAAACCATTGGCGAATTTGTCGCCGTGTCCAACGCGAGATAACTGCGGATGGCCGGCAGCAAAAAGGAAAAGCCCGAGGTCGAGGTCGCGAAGGCGGCGCTTAAGCGCATGGGCGATCGTCCTGGCGATGATCAGCCGAAGGCGCAGGCAGAATTCGACGCGCTTGCCAAAGCCGCCGCTGGCGACATCGATCCCGACGACAACGGCTTCGATATCGATGCCTTCAATCGCGAGTTCGCAGTCGTGCCAATCGGCAGCCGCGCCGTTATCCTCTGGGAAAAGCCGGATGCTCCGCCCGAGGAACAGTTGCAGCTGCTCCAGGTCGGCGCCTTCCAGACCATGTATCAGAATCGGTTCACCGAAGTTCGCGGTGCCGATCGAAAGGCCAAGTGGAAGACGTGGGGTAACGCATGGCTCGACAGCCGTCGCCGGCGTGATTTTCGCGGGCTGGAGTTTTTTCCAGATCCGGCCGACGCGGAAGGCACTCCAGGCTTCTACAATCTATGGCGAGGCTTTTCGGTCGAGCCGCGCAAAGGCGGCAGCTATGCCATCTTCCGCGATCACCTGCTGACCAACGTCTGCGGCGGGTCGGAAAAGATCTACGCCTGGTTCTTCGGCTGGTTTGCCCAGATGATGCAGCGGCCTCGCGAGAAGCCGGGAACGTCGATCGTCTTGCGTGGCCCGATGGGCGCCGGCAAGTCCAAGATCGGCGAAACCTTCGGCTCACTGATCGCGGCGCATTATTTCCAGATCGATAATCCGCGATATCTGATCGGGCAGTTCAACAGCCACATGGCGGCCTGCCTATTCCTGCAAGCCGACGAGGCAGTCTTCGCCGGCGACAAGGCCGCCGAAGGCCACTTGCGCGGCCTGGTCACCAGCGACCGAATGATGATCGAGGCGAAAGGCATCGATCCGCTTCGCATGCCCAACTACATCCGGCTGCTGATGACATCCAACTTCGATTGGGTAGTGCCAGCCGGAAAAGAGGAGCGGCGCTTTGCGTGCTTCGACATCGCCCCGCATGCGAAACAGAACCACGACTATTTCCGCGAGATGACAGATGAGCTCGACGCGGGCGGACGCGAGGCGCTGTTGCACGACCTGCTGACCTTCGACCTGTCGAAAATCAATCTGCGCGATATCCCCAAGACCGCCGCGCTGCTCGAGCAGAAGATCAGATCGTTCCAGCCGGTCGAGCAATGGCTATACGACCGTTTGCACGATGGCTCGCTGTATGAGCGCGGCACGGGTTGGCCCAAAGAGATCGAATGCCTTGCGCTCTATAAGAGCTTTCTTGCCTCAGCCGAGCAGATGGGCGTGCGTTGGCGCGTGTCGCAGATCAGCTTTGGCATGAATGTCGGGCACTTGCTGCCAGGCATACAACGAGCGCGACGAGCCATCGCCGACGACGATACAGGCGCCAGCGTAACACGGCGATGGGTGTACGTCCTGCCGCCACTGCAGGACTGTCGCGCGGCCTTCGACGAGCAGGTCGGTCAGCGGTCAGATTGGGGGGCGATCGATGACCCCGAATAGCCAAGTGTCCCAACTAAGGTTAGGACAGCGTCGAAGGTTAGGACGCGAAAAGATAAATGATTTCAATGGGCAGTCCCAACTGTCCCAACTGTCCCAACCTTGCTGCTATCCCCCGCGCGTGCGCGTGAATAGCGACGATGATGGGCTGCTGTTTTCTTATAACCCTCTGAAATGGTTAGGACAGTTAGGACAGTTAGGGCAACGCATTGAAATCGCTTCTGAATATGATGTCCCAACTTCCGATCGACTAGCCGCGAGGTCGGGACAGTTGGGGCGGAGCCCCGTCGCGGGTCCTTCCCCTCATCAAAACAGTATGCGGGACGGCGTAGCCCGAGGGTTCGCTAGTCAGAGGGGTGCGCAACATGGTTGACATGTTGACGGAGGTTGACGGCGAGGAAACAGGCTTGTGGCTGCCCCTCACCGAGATCGCCAGGCGCCGTGGTGTTTCGCGAGCGGCGATTTCTAAAAGGGTCAAGCGACTGGTGGCCGAGGGTTCGATCCAGACCAGGCCCGGCCGTGGCGGCACGATCGAAGTTGAGCTTGCCGCATTTGACCTAGCGACCAACGAAACCACGCGGCTCGACGACGGGCCGACGCAGGTGCCATCTGCGCGCCGCCGTTTGTCAGCCCCGCAAGGAGGCCCCGCGGCCGACAAGATTCGGTACGAAGCCGCCCTTCGCAAGCTCGACTACGAGGAGCGCATTAAAACGCTTCTGCCGATCAAGGACGTCGAGAACGCGATGGTGCGCGCCAGCGAGGTGATCGTCCGGGCGATCGAGCAGTTGCCCAACTTCACAGCCGAACTGATGGCGGCGACGCGCGACGGCGAGCCGGCCGTTCGCCGCAAGCTGCGCGAGATCAAGGATCACATCCGGCGCCAGGCCGCCGATGCACTCACACTGCTGCACAACGAAGGATTGGCCCAAGAAAACGCCGGCATGGAGCTGGACCTTGGCGAGACAGAGAAGGGAATTTGACATGGCCGAAAGTCGCAATGCAATCAACGTCCTGATCAAGCTTCTCGGCGGCGCCGAGATGACGGCCGAGCTGAAGAACCTCGGCGCGTCGGGCGAAAAAGCGCTCGCCAGCATCCAGGACGCGGCTTCAAAGGTGCAACTCGCGGGCCTCGGCAACAACATCGCCAACGCGATAGCGCAGACGGAAACCGTAATCAGGCGCGCCGCCATAGGGCTCGGCCTGTTGAAGGCGGCAGCTGATGCCGGCGCCGCAGCACTGTTCTTCTTGGCCAAGTCCGGCGCGGATGCCGCCGTCTCGGCCAACAATGCAGCGCAAGCGGCCGGCCTGTCGGCGAAAGCCTATCAGGAATGGGCTTTCGCCGCCGATGGTATCGGCGTCAGCCAGGCGCAGCTTGGGACCGCGCTCAACACCTTCAACAAGCAGGTCATCAAGACGGCCGACGAGACCACCAAGGCCGGCAAGGCCGGCGCTCAAATGGGCCGTGACATCCAGCAGGGCATCGGCTTCTCTGTCGAGACGTTCAAGGATCTCAACGTCGAGGTGACGCGTTTCGGCGAAAGCACGAAGGGCGCCGGCGACAAGGCCAAGGCCGGCGCGGGAAAAATCAAGACCGGCTTCGACGACCTCGGCATCTCCGTCAAGAACACCGACGGCACGCTGAAGACCAACGAGCAGTTGCTGATCGCGGTCGCCAATGCCTTCCAGAAGATGCCGGACGGCGCCCGCAAATCGGCCGTCGCCATCAAGCTTTTCGGCCTCGAGGGTGCGAAGCTTATCCCGCTGCTCGACAAGGGCGCGGCCGGCATCGAGGAATTCAAGGCGCGCGCCGCCGAACTCGGCATCGTCTTCACCGATGATCAGATCAAATCGGCGCTGGCCTTCGACGATGCGCTGACCGAACTGCAGAAATCGGCATCCGGGCTGTTGCGCCAGATCGGCCTGATCTTCGTGCCGGCTTTCACCACCGGCGCCAACGCCTTCCGCGACATCATCCTGCGCAACCGGGCGGCAGTGCTCGACTTTGCCAACGTTGCGCTGGCAAGGGGCAAGGTGCTGGTCGAAGACTTCTTCGCCGCACTCTCCGGCCGTGATGCCGATGTCAGCACTAATGGCAAATGGATTACCCAATGGCGCGACGCGATCGTCGGATTCGGCCAGGATGCGCTGCGCGTTTTCAACGGCGTGGTGATCCCGGCGATCGAGGGCGTCCGCAAGGGTGCCGATCTCGCGGCAAAAGCGATAAACGCCCTCGGCGGCGCAGGCATTTCCGGCGGCGATCTGTTGATCACATTCGGTATCCTACGCGCGGTCGGCGCAATCCGCCTCATCACCGAAGCGGCGACCATAGCCGTGAAGGGAATAGCCCTGATCAGCAGTGCGCTCCTGCTAACTCCGGCCGGCCGCGTCTTCCTGTTGATTGCCGCCGGCGTTGAGGCGGTCGGCGTGGCCGTGGCGCTGCTGCGCGGAAAGCAGAACGACGCGACGACCTCGGCCGAAGGTCATCGCAAGGCACTCGACGATCTCAAAGCCGCCATGGATGCCGTGAAAAACAGCGTCCCTGGCGCCAGGGAACAGCTCAAGCAACTGGCCGAGACGCAGTTGGCGGCGGCCAAGGCGGCCCTTACGACGTCCGAAGATCAGCTCGCGCGCATGAAGGACAACCTCGATCAGTTGAAGGCCAGCGCATTCAACTCTCCGCTCGGTGCCGACGACATCCAGGCAGCCACCGATGCATACGTGCAGGCCGAAATTCGGGTCGCGCAGCGAACGCGCGAGCTGAAGGATATCGGCGACACGCTCGCCGGCAAGGTCGTCGGCAACATTGAGGACATGCGCCAGACGGCCACAAAGGGCGCCGACGGCGTCAACCAGCTGGGCACTGCTGTCGACCAGACATCCGGCAAGGTCGAAAACCTCGACCACCAGATCACGGTGTTCCGTGGTGGCGGCGCAGGCGGCATCAGCAAGGAAGTCTTCGACGTCATCGACGGCGTCGCGCACCGAGCCGACCAGTCCAAGGCTGCGCTCGACGGCGTTGCGGCGAGTGGGCAGACCGTCGCCGACAAGCTGAAGAACGTCTCCAACGAGGTCACCAACTCAGTCCAGGCCGTGCCGGACGCGATCAAGCCGGATGCCGCATCCGCTGCCGTCAACGGCATCGTCGACGATGTCGGCAAGATCGCACCGGCCGCGCAGGACGCCGCGTCGAGCGTTTCCGATGCGCTGGGCAATATCGACGCCAGCGGCGCCGAGGTGGCGGCGGCGGCCTTCGCCGCGCCCTTCACCGGCTTGCCGGGCCAGATCAGCACCATCATCTCGGGCATTCAAAGCCTGGTGCAGGGCGGCTTCGCCAACCTTGCCGCCACGGTCTCCAGTCTTGCCGGCCAGATCCGATCGGAAATCGCGCAGATCATCTCGGCCTTGCAGGCCGCCGTCGCGCAGGCGCAGCAGCTGCGCGCGCAGGCTTCCTCGTCGTCTCCCTCGTCGGGCGGCGGCTCGCAGGGCGGATTCGCCGAGGGTGGCCATGTGGTTGGTCCGGGCGGTCCCAAGACCGACAGCATCCTGGCGTGGCTGTCCAACGGCGAGTTCGTCATGCAGGCCGCCGCGGTCAGGCGCCTGGGCGTCGGCTTCCTCCACGCGCTCAACAGCGGCTTCATCCCGTCGCTGAAAAGCCTGAAGGGTTTCAGCGTTGGCGGCGCCGTCGACAATTTCAGCCAATTGATGGCCATCCCGAGATACGCCGGCGGCGGCCTCGCCAGCATGCAGCTTGCGCCGGCGTCGACGGGCAATCTCACGCCGCTTCATTTCCACCTGGATGGCGGGAAGGAGGTCGTGATCGATGCTGTCGGGATTTCTGATTTTACCTTGCAGCAACTGCAGAAAACTTCTTTGCGCGGGGCGCGCGTCAGCGCCGGCCGCGCGCCGATGAGGAGGTGAACATGAGCATTCCAAACCCGGACCTCGGCCCGTTCGAGGGCGAAAACGAAGCCTGGTGCAGACACGTGACGAAACAGTTCATGCACGAGGTCACGACGCCCATCCTTGTGGCGCGTGAATGCTCACCATCGCACGCGGCAATCGCCTTCATGCACGGCTTTGTCAACTTCGCTTTCGAGGACGCGATGGAGCGCGGTGACGGCGAACAGCAGATCATGCCGGATGTGTTGGAACGGGTCTGGCCTTTGATCGAAGGGCTGAAGAACAGCACAGTAATAGCGGTGGTTGCGGATCGACCGCACTCTCGGCTCACGGTGCTGCCAGGCGGCAAGACGTGATCGCGAAGTTCGCCTTCGCCGTTGCCTGCGCCGTGGTGCTGGCGATGGTCTGGTGGCCATTCTAGCTGGCGCGTCTAGACGCGTTCCTTGCGCAGCCGCACGCCTGGCCCTTCGCCGTTCTCGTCGACGAAGATGACGCCGGCGGCTTCGAGCGCTACGCGCACGTCTACCAACGTCCGATCATAGGGTGTTCGCTTGCCGCGCTCAAAATCGGCAAGTGTCTTCGTGGCGACTTTGCTCGCTGCAGACAGTTGCGCTTGCGACCAGTCCAGCAGCGCCCGAGCGGCCCGACACTGCGACGGCGATATTTCCATTTTTATGAAACCTTACCTAAAATCGGTTGACTTTAATCGCGTAACGTTACACAAAAACGGTTATCGCATACCGCGACGATTGGAGCAACCATTATGCCGAACACCCGTGTTCAGGCGGCCGGCGAAGCCGTGTCGTCAATGATCGACCGCCGTGCCATTCTTCGAGGCGCCCTGGTAACAGCCGCCTTGCCGTTGGCCATGCCAGCAAAGGCAGAGCCGCCGCTTTCGCGCCAGGATCGGATCAAGGCCTGCATCCTTCAACTCGATGCCTTGCTTTCCGAGGAAACGGGCCTGCCGTGGTCGATCTGGATGGCGTCAACCCAGTGCGCGTTGGTCAATGGCGAACGGCAGGTTCGCTACCTTGGCTTCGATTCAAGACTTGAGGGTTTTTATGATCTGACTGGCATTGTCGGTTCGCCTCAGAGGTATGGCACCACGGAGGGCAAGCAGCTATGAAAACCACCGTTTTCCTTGCCATGACGCCCAAGCTTCGCCTGCAGCTCGCCACCACGATCGAAAACCTGATCGCGTTGCTCGACGAGGTCGACGGCGACGCAGACCTTGAGGACGACGCCGCCGACGAGCCGTCGCTTGGCTGGAACGACATCAACCAGCCCGGCGGCGTCGATGATCGCGAGCTCGACAGCTGCGACGACGAGGATTGCCACGATCGCGAGCCGACGATGTCGGGAAGCAATTCGATCGACCAGACCCATGCCTATCGAGGATCATCGCACCAGGACGAATGCGAGGAAGAAAACGAGCATGGCGGCGACGTGCTCGACGAGCCGCACGATGCTAACGACCAGGGCGACGATGAGCCTTCCATGGGCTGGGCCGAAAAATGCGGCCAGGCCGGCGTCGGCGTCGAAGACATGGATATCCTCGATAGCGAACTACTCGACCCCTATGCGTCGCCGCTCGACTTCACAGGGCAAGGGCACGACGAGGCGCGGCAGTTGCTTGGTCATGTCTACCGCAAGCACAACACGCAGCCACCGCCGAGGCTAGTGCAGCTCCGTCGCAGTTGAGCAAAAACCCTGTTGACAATGGGACAATCCCATGGTCTTTTCCGCGCATGGGATTGTCCCATGCACGGATTTTTAGAGCGATGCGAAGCTACACACCTTCTGAGATCAAGGCGGCTATCGGAACCACTCCAGACATGCTGCGCGATTGGCGCCGAAGGGGCTTGCTCGAAAATTTTGGCGTTCTTGGCAGCAATGGAAAATGGACCTACGCCTATGGGGACGTCATCGCTCTGGCAATTATGGCCTTTTTGGTTACCAGGAGGATTGCGAGCGATCTAGGCGACGCATTGCACATCGCGCGCGCTGCCGTTCCCTATGTTGTCGCCAGATTGGAAAAGTCGACGCCGTCCCTGTCGCGGTATCGCGAAGTCGGCTTTCTCGCCGCATGGGCAAATCGCGACGGTGATACAATGCAGATCGAATATTTCAGTTCGATCGGCAAATTCGCCTTTGCGGTTCCGGGATACCTGGTCGTCAGCTTCGATGCCTTGGTCGCTGAACTGACGCCAAGCCTCCCGCTTCGCGACCAGGAATAAGCCTAAAATGAACGCTCGCCAGCTTGCCAAGGTGGTTGACGAGATGCGCGAGCCCGATTTCGTGCGGCGCATTTCGAACCTGCGCGCCGCCACGGCGCGAGCCGGCGGCATAGCGCCCAAGACGGCGGCGGCAATTTTGGACCTGCCAAAGCCTGTCGTCGATCTGATTTGCGCTTGGCAGGAGGCTGCCAAGATCGAGGGCCAGGCGCATCACATGGCGCAAAAAATCAGTGGCATTTGCGAGGGAAGGAGATACCCGCATCATGGATAACGTTCTCGCCTACCTCCGATCCCGCGAGTTCATCGAACGTTTAACTGCGACCCGCCTCGCTGCTCGCGTGGCGACCGTCAAGGGCAAACCTCTTACCGACGACGACCTCGCCCAAAGCCTAGGACTGCCTAGCGAGACGGCGCAGATGCTGTTTGCCTTTATCGAGGCCTGGGACCTGAGCGAGGCAGCAATCGCCGAGATCGCCACCCACGTCGCACCGCCGGCAGGGGAGGCGAAGCATTGAAAAGGCCAGCCATCCGCACCCGCAAGAAGCAAGGCGCCCGCCCGGCGACCGAACGTCTCGCTATGAAGTTCCGGCCGGAATCGTTCAATGTCGAAGGTCAAGAGATCACCTGCTATGCGACCATTGCCACGCAAACGCCCGTCAAGCGTTTCGGCTATAGCGAGATCCTGAGCTGTGCTCCCCAGGCGATCAACCCAGAACGCCTTATCGGTATGCCTGTGCTGGATTCTCACCAAAGCGGCATCGACAACGTGCTCGGTCGGGTGGACTCCTATCACTTCGAAGGCACGCGAGTAGTCGCCAAACTCCGGTTCGCCAAGACCAAACGAGGTCGCGACGCGGCAGCGCAGGTCGAGGACGGCACCATCAACAAAGTGAGCGTCGCCTATTACGTGGACGCCGACACCGAATCCAGAGCGCCTGACGGGACATACACAGTCACGGTGACGCGGTGGACACCTTTCGAGGTGTCGCTCGTCAGCGTGCCAGCCGACCCCAACGCAAACATACGAGGAGTGAACATGAAACGACCCCGCAGAGTTTCCAATCCGCCGCCGCTCGATATCAGCCAGGATGACATGGTTGACGACGCCACGATTACCGACGACGACGATGACAGTCGCCAGACCCGATCGGCATCCCAGACGATTTCGCGCCAGGCAGAGCGCAGCATCGAATCCGTGCGGAGTGGCGCGATCAATGCCGGCGTCGCCGAAGCCGACATCGATGAGGCACTGGAAGATGTGACGACACCCGACGAGGCTCGTCGGCGCGCTTTCGCCCTGATGTCACAGCGCAGCAACAGAAACCGCACAAGCCCGACGTGGCAGGGCGGCGACGGTTCCGACAACAGTGCTATCCGTGAAGCCGCTGCCGATGCGTTGGCTTACCGGATTGGATCGCCGAAGCTGCAGGTGCAGAACAATCAAATGGCGGGCCGGTCGGTCGCCGGTATTTTCCGTGCCGTGATGGAGGCATCTGGCGTTTCGACCCGCAACATGGACGATGTCCGCGTGATCGACGAAGCGCTTCACGGCACACGGGCCGGCATGACCACCTCGGACTTTCCCGCCCTGTTCGTCGACGCCAGCCAGAGAGTGCTGACCGAGATCTTTGAGGCCGCGCAATCGCCTCTGAAAGCGCTTTCCAGGAAGCGAAATGCTCGCGATTTCAGACCGGTCTCGATGATCAGGCCTGGTGGATTTCCCCAGCATAAGAAGGTGCTTGAGAGGGGAGAGATCGTCTACGGCACCTTCGATATCGAGAACGAGGCTTTCAGCATTCTGTCCTATGCGGTCGCTATCAGCCTCAGCCGGCAGATGATGGTCAACGACGATCTTGGCATCATCTCCGATATCATCAACCAGGCAGGAAATTCCGCCGTCAACGATGAAGGCGACCTGTTCTTCAAGCTGCTATCCGAAAACAGTTTCGGGGGCAGAAAGCTCGCCGATGGCAAGAATTTCTTCCATGCCGACCACGACAACCTTGCCGCGTCGGGAACCGCGCTAGACGTCACCAACGTGTCGGCGGCCAGGCAGGCGATGCGCTTGCAGAAGGGCGTCGACGGCAAGACCACCGCTGGCGCAGCGCCAGCTGTTCTGGTGGTCGGCCCGGCCTTGGAAACGATTGCAGAGCAACTGGTGGCGACCCTGACAGCCGCGACGGTCGACACCGTCAATCCGTTTTCCGGCAAATTGTCGGTTCAGGTGGAGAATCGTTACGAGGCCAAGGGCTGGTGGCTGTTTGCTGACGCAAGAAGTCGCCCGACATTCGTCCATGGTTATCTCGAGGGCTTCCAGGAAGGGCCGCGTATCCGTTCTGAAGAGCCATTCGGCCGGCAGGGCATGTCCTTCTCGTCGGAGTTTGACTTTGGTTGCGGCGTCTACGATTACCGCGCCGCCTACTTCAATCCTGGTGTTGCATAAACGAGGTTCGGGGGCCGTTCTGGAAGGCCGTACCGGTCAGGCCTAAAGCGTCGCCTCCTGCCCCCGCTGGTGGATCAACCAGTCCTTTGGGGAGGCGGCGCAGATCGGATTTGAGGACACCATGTCGAAGCGTGCAGCATTGATCACCAAGAGCGACGCCAGCCGCCTGTTCCAGGCGGCCAAGGCGGCCGGCTACGATCGCGCCCGCCTAGTCAGTCATCCCGATGGCCGCATCGAATTGCTTGCCGAAACCATGCGGGATGGCGATCGCGCCGCCGCGGGCGGCAACGAGTGGGATGAGGTGCTGACGCAATGAAGCGGGCATCGCGCAATCCGTTTCCTGGCGTGACGCGAGCGACCGACCGCCACGGCAAGGTGCGTTGGCGCTTCCGCATGAAGGGCCGGCCGGATTGCTATCTGCCGGGCACCTATGGCTCTGTCGAATTCAGGACGGCATACGAGGATGCAAGGGTCGGCGGTACAAATCTGCCGGTCGTGCCGCGCGCGCCCTACGGCACGTTCGATTGGCTGATCGAGCACTATATCCGCACGCCGAAATGGCAGAAGCTTGCCGCCATCAGCCGCCGCAACTTGCTGCACGAAATGGACCGGTTCCGCACCGAGCACGGTACCAAGCGCGTCAAGAATTTGCGCCCCGAGCACGTCGAGGCTCTGATCGCCCGCAAGGCAGCGACGCCAGCCGGCGCCAATCGGCTGCTCAAGCTCATCCGCCGGCTTTGCCGCTTCGCCATCCGTAAGGGTGTCATCACCGTCGACCCGTCGATCGGCGCCGAGCGCTACGCCGAAAACCCCGACGGCTTCCACACATGGACGGAAGACGAGATCGTAAAATTCGAGGCGCATCACGGCGCGGCATCGAAACCGGTGCTGGCGCTGCGCCTGATCCTGAACACGGGCGCGGCCCGCCAGGACGTTATCCGGCTCGGCCGCCAAAGCGTCCGGGGCGGCCGAATCGGCTACCGGCGCGGCAAGACCGGCGGCGACGTCGACCTGCCGATCATGTCTGACCTGGTCGAGGTGCTGGCCGCGGTGCCGGCAGACCAGTTGCTGTTCCTGACGCATGGCGCGGCCAGGCCCTATAAGCCCGAGACATTCGGAAACTGGTTCCGCGATCAATGCATCGCCGCCGGCCTGCCGCACTGCTCGTCGCACGGTCTGCGCAAGGCAGGCGCTACACGTTTGGCGAATGCCGGCGCGAATGCCCTGGAGATCATGGCATTCCTCGGCCATCGCACGCCGGCCGAGGCGCAAACCTACATCAAAAAGGCCGACCGCAAGCAACTCGCCGATCGAGGCATGGGGCGGCTTGAGAGCGCAAAACAGGAACAAAATTTGTCCAACCAAGTCGAGAAGTTGGACAATCGCCGCCGCAAGCAATTGAAAGAAAAGGGTAATTAAATGATGGTGGTACGCCCAAGGGGAATCGAACCCCTGTTCCCGCCGTGAGAGGGCGGTGTCCTGACCGCTAGACGATGGGCGCGCTCAAGAACCGGCGATATAGGCTGACGGCTGGGAAAAAGCAACTGGGGTTTCGGCTGCTTTGCCGCATCGGACAAAAAGCAACGCGCACGTTACCGTTTGGGCTCGATCAGGTCCCAGAGATTGCCGTGCAGATCGGCGAAAACCGCCACCGTGCCATAGGGTTCGTAACGCGGCGCCTCGCGGAATTCGACGCCCTTCTCCAGCATCGCCGCGTGGTCGCGGGCGAAGTCGTCGGTTTCGAGAAAGAGAAAAACCCGGCCACCGGTCTGGTTGCCTATGCTTTTGCCTTGTGCCTCGTCGGAAGCCTCGGCCAGAAGCAGCCTGGCGCCCTGGCCGTTGGCCGGCGCCACCGTGACCCAGCGCTTGCCGCCGCCGAGATCGACATCCTCGACGAGATCAAAACCCAACCGACCGACATACCAGGCGATCGCCTCGTCATAGTTGGCGACGACCAGCGCAACGGTCGCGACGCGACGATGTTCGGCAAAATCCGTCATCTGTTGCGAATTGCAAAGCGGCCGATCAGGCGGCGCTCGGCGATATCGTAGATGAAGATGGCACGGCTGCCGTCGGTGAGCTCGGCATCGATGGAGACGCGGCTGCCGGACAGCGATTGGCTCACCACCTTGGCCCCGACCGGCAGCACGATGTCGCCGCTGGCAAGCTCGCCGGCGGAGGTCTGGATATCGCCGGCCAGCGGCGGGCTCGTCGGTGGCGCGTTGCGCGCTTTGTAGACAAGGGCGCCGATCACCACCATAAGGGCAAGAAACAGCAGGCCGAGATTGATGCCGACGAAACGGACGAGTTTCCTGCGCACCTTTTCGACTTCGGGGTCGAGCGGCTTTTCCTGATCTTCCTCGGCGGTTGGGCTGGCCATGGCAAAACATTCCGGAACGGTTTTTCAATGAGCGCTCATAGCGAAGAGGCCCCTCAATTGATAGAGGACCGATTGATGGAGGCACCCACCGTGCTGGTGACGGGCGCGGATGCGGCCGGCCAGCGCCTCGACCAGTGGCTGGCTGCCAGCCTTGGCCCGGACATGTCGCGCAGCCGCGTGCAGATGCTGATCCGGCAGGGCGCCGTTTCCATCAACGGCAAGCCGGTCGACGAAACCAAGCGCAAGATGCTTCCAGGTGAAAGCGTCTCGGTCGCCATGCCGGAGCCCGAGCCGGCCGAGCCGCAGGGCGAGAACATCGCGCTCGATGTGCTCTATGAAGATGACGCACTGATCGTCATCAACAAGCCGGCCGGGCTTGTCGTGCATCCCGGCGCCGGCAACTGGACCGGCACGCTGGTCAACGCGCTGATCCATCACTGCGGCGACAGCCTTTCCGGCATTGGCGGGGTGCGCCGGCCGGGCATCGTCCATCGCCTCGACAAGGAGACCAGCGGCGTCATGGTGGTGGCCAAGACCGACCGCGCCCACAAGGCCCTGTCGGAAGCCTTCGCCGATCATGGCCTGACCGGCGATCTCGAACGCGCCTATCTGGCTTTGGTCTGGGGCATCCCGCAACGGCCGACCGGAACGGTCGATGCGCCGCTTGGCCGCGCCGCCGACCGGGTGCGCCGCGCCGTGGTGCCGGAAGGTCGCGACGACGCCCGCCACGCCGTCACCCATTTTGCCGTCCAGGAGCGTTTTGGCGAGAAACAGCAGGAGTTCGCCACTGCAAGCCTGGTCGAATGCCGGCTGGAAACCGGCCGCACCCACCAGATACGTGTCCACATGGCCCATATCGGTCATCCGGTGATCGGCGACCCCGACTACGGCCAGGCCTTCCGCACCAAGGCCAACCGGCTGCCCGAACCGTTGAAAAGCCAGGTCAAGGCATTTTCCCGGCAGGCTTTGCATGCCTGGCTCCTTGCATTTCGTCATCCCGATACCCATCTAACGATGAGGTTCGAGGCGCCGATACCGAGGGACATGGAGGAACTCGTCGGCGGCTTTCGCAAGTTCTGAACCTGCCGACGACAGGCGTTGAGCCAGCCATCAAAAACCTGACTGACATTGTTCACTTCAACGTGACACACTGTTTCGTGTTGAACAAAAGCTGTCTTTTCTGGTTTTGTTCCTGTATAAGATCTCGTGTCGCGGGCGAGCCTTTGGTGCTCGCGTCACATGCCCGCCGCGTTTCGGGGGCATCACTCCAATAGAGAGGGGGCGCTATCATGGCCCAGTCACTACCCAGTATCGTTTCCGGCGAAGGCGGCCTCAGCCGCTACCTGGAAGAAATCCGCCGCTTTCCCATGCTTCAGCCGCAGGAAGAGTACATGCTCGCCAAGCGTTATGCCGAGCATGAGGACACCTCCGCTGCGCACAAGCTCGTCACCAGCCATTTGCGGCTCGTCGCCAAGATAGCCATGGGCTATCGCGGTTACGGCCTGCCGATCGGCGAAGTGATCTCGGAAGGCAATGTCGGCCTGATGCAGGCCGTCAAGAAATTCGAACCCGAGCGTGGCTTCCGCCTCGCGACCTACGCCATGTGGTGGATCAAGGCCTCGATCCAGGAGTACATCCTGCGCTCGTGGAGCCTGGTCAAGATGGGCACGACCGCCAACCAGAAGCGCCTGTTCTTCAACCTGCGCAAGGTGAAGGGCAAGATCCAGGCGCTGGATGACGGCGACCTCAAGCCCGACCAGATCGCCGAGATCGCCACGCGGCTCAACGTTTCCGAAGCCGAAGTGGTGTCGATGAACCGCCGCCTGTCCGGCGACGCTTCGCTCAACGCCCCGATCCGGGCGACGGAAGGCGAGTCCGGCGAATGGCAGGACTGGCTGGTCGACGACCACGAAAGCCAGGAAGAGATGCTGATCGAGCAGGACGAGCTGGAAAACCGGCGCGGCATGCTGTCCGGCGCTCTTGCCGTGCTCAACGATCGCGAGCGGCGCATCTTCGAGGCGCGTCGCCTCGCCGAGGAGCCGCTGACCCTGGAAGAGCTGTCGGCCGAGTTCGACATCAGCCGCGAACGCGTGCGCCAGATCGAGGTGCGTGCCTTCGAGAAGGTGCAGGATGCGGTCAAGGCCGCCGCCAAGCGCCAGATGCAGGCGTTGCGCACCATCGAGGCGCAGCCGGCGGCGTAAAGCCGGGTTCGGCAACAAGATCAAAAGGCGGCGTCAGGAAACTGGCGCCGCTTTTTTATATTCGGCTGGCGGTTTGCGAAAACCGGGAGCATGGCCAATCTCCCCCCTTGCGGGGGAGATGTCCGGCAGGACAGAGGGGGGTGTGAAGGAACGCTACTTTCGGCGTCAGTCACCCAACCGAAAACTGAAGGCACAATTGGCTGACAGGTCGGAGGGACAGCACCCCCCTCTGCCCTGCCGGGCATCTCCCCCGCGGGTGGGGAGATCGGCAGTTTCACCGGCGGCGCCCGCCACAAAAATACCCGTCAAAGCCCATCCAGCGGAAACTTCAGATATCGCCGGCCATTGGCCTCCGGTTCCGGCAGCCGCCCGCCATTCATGTTCACCTGCAGTGCATGCAGGATCAGGCGCGGCATAGGCAGGGACCGGTCGCGCGCCTCGCGCAAGGCGACGAACTCGGCCTCGCTGTGCGCGGCGACGAGATGGATGTTCGTGGCCTTCTGCGCGGCCACCGTGCTTTCCCACAGAGGCTCGCGGCCGCCGGCCTGATAATCATGGCCGACGAAGACGCGCGTTTCATCAGGCAAAGCCAGGATGGCCTGGATCGAATGCCAGAGCCGCAAGGCGCTGCCGCCGGGAAAATCCGCCCGCGCCGTGCCGCTGTCGGGCATGAACAGCGTGTCGTGGATGAAGGCGGAGTCGCCGACCACATAGGTGATAGACGCCAGCGTGTGTCCGGGCGAGAACAGCACCTTGACCGGAAGGGTGCCGATCCGGAAGGTCTCGCCTTCCGCAAACAGCCTGTTCCACTGCGAGCCATCGGCAGGAAAATCCGGCCAGTTGTAGATTGCCTTCCACAGGTTCTGGACATCGACGACCCTGTCGCCGATCGCTGTCGGCGCCCCGGTCTTTTCTCTCAGGTAATGCGCGGCGGAGAAATGGTCGGCATGCGGATGGGTGTCGAGGATCCACTCCAGCTCCAGCCCGTTTTCCCTCATGAAATCGAGCAGGGCATCCGCGTTTTTCGTGCCCGTTGCGCCGGATTTCTCGTCGAAGTCGAGGATCGGGTCGATGATGGCGCAGCGCTTCGTGGCCGGATCGGCGACGATATACTGGATGGCCCCGGTCGGCTTATCATAGAAACCGCTGACCAATGGCCTGGCCAAAACCATGTCCAATTCCGGCTCCCTCAACTCCTCGGCCGGCAGGAATGATTTTCTCTGACGGCGCCCGAGAAGAGCATGGTTGTCCTCTCAGGCCGCCCAGTCAAGTATCGCTTCGCCCGAGGCGGCGAGAAAGGCAAAAACCGTTCCCAGGCGCCCGGGCAGGTGCTCAGGCCGATGGCTGCTTGGTCTTCCGGAGATAGGGCAGGATGGTTTCGTAGGCGCCGAAACGCTTGATCGCATCCTCGTTGGAAACGGCGGCGGTGATGATGACGTCCTCGCCCTGCTTCCAGTTCGCCGGCGTCGCCACCTGGTGCTTGGCGGTCAGCTGCATGGAATCGACCGCGCGCAGGATCTCGTCGAAGTTGCGGCCCGTGGTCATCGGGTAGGTCAGCACCAGCTTGATCTTCTTGTCCGGCCCGATGACATAGACCGAGCGCACCGTGGCGTTGTCGGCGGGCGTGCGGCCTTCCGACGTCTCGCCGGCGCCGCCTGGCAGCATGTCATAGAGCTTGGCGACCTTGAGGTCCTTGTCGCCGATCAGCGGATAGTTCACGGAATGGCCGGTCGCCGTCTTGATGTCGGCCTGCCATTTGTCGTGGCTCGCGACCGGATCGACCGAAATGCCGATGATCTTGACGTTGCGCTTCTTGAACTCGCCTTCGAGCCCCGCCATCGTGCCGAGCTCGGTGGTGCAGACCGGAGTAAAATTCTTCGGGTGGCTGAACAGGATCGCCCAGCCGTCGCCGATCCAGTCATGGAACTTGATCGCCCCTTGCGTGGTCTCGGCGGTGAAGTCCGGCGCGATGTCGTTGATACGAAGACTCATGGCACATTCCCCTGTGAATAGATCCGGTGAGCAGCGAGGGGCGGCGAACCATACCGTCATCTAAGGCGCCCGCCCCCAAGCATGGCTGCATCTTAGCGCAAAAATCGCGACCGCAGGATAATATGAAACTTTTATCGGCGGTAGATTGAGTATTTTCGTGCCGCCAGTGCCGTTGACCTACAAGAACCTTCCGTGCTGCCGGAAGAGATCCGTGCCGGCTCAGGCCTTGCCAACCGCCAGCGTCGCCGTGAGGTCTTCCATGCGCTGCGCCAGCGCGCCGAGCGCGTTGGTCAGCACGCTGTCGCTCTTGTCGGCCTTGGTCAGCGCCTCGTCGCGCGTCTTGCGCAAGGTCAGCACTTCGCTTTCCATGCCCTTGACGCGTTTTTGCAGCTCGGAAAGCTCGTCCATCACCATGATCCCCGCCATCACGGTCAGCCGCTGGTCGCCGATCTCGCCGAACGAGTCCTTCAGGTGTGAAACATAGCGGTCGAAGCGTTCGGCAAGATCGATCAGATGCTCTTCCTGGCCCTCGTCGCAGGCCATGCGATACTGCTTGCCGTCGATTGAAACCGTGACCTGTGCCATCGGGCCAACTCCTATCTGTCCAACACGGCGCGGATGGTTTCCATGGCGGTTACCAGCCGTCGCGAGACTTCCTTGTTGGCGTCTTCCAGCCGTTCGGCGCGTGCTTCGGAATTGTCGAGTTCCTGCGCCAGCCGCGACCGATCGGCATTCATCCGCTGCACCTCGGCTTCGGCTTCCGAGTAGTCGCGTTCGTGCTCGAGCTTGGCCGCGACGGCGTTTTCCAGCCCCTCCATGGCCTTGCCCAGCCTGGCGATCACTTCCTTGAGCGTGGTTTCCCCGGTCATGGCGTTCGTCCTGTGCCCTGCCCATCACCGAATCGTTCGCGTTCAGAACGCGTTATATCGGAAACATTAGGCACCGGGTGAAGGCGACGTCAACAAAGCTCTCGCGACTGTCCCCCGCTAACGCTAATGTAGGCCCGCTGTCGGCATCACAAGACCGGCAAATGTGCACCCGATTTGTTGACTAAAAGCCCGCGCCTGCTATGTGTCGCGCACCCTTTTCAAGGGCTCTCCCAAGCCCCCAACTCCCCACCATGGAGGAACCATGACGTCGCGTGAACAACATGACCGGATGGCCAACGCAATCCGTTTTCTCGCCATGGATGCCGTCGAGAAAGCCAATTCAGGTCATCCCGGCTTGCCCATGGGCTGCGCCGACATCGCCACCGTGCTGTTCACCCGTTTCCTGAAATATGATCCGAAGACCCCCCATTGGCCCGACCGCGACCGTTTCATCCTGTCGGCCGGCCATGGTTCGATGCTGCTCTATTCGCTGCTTCATCTGACCGGTTACGAGGACATGACCCTCGACCAGATCAAGCACTTCCGCCAGCTGGGCTCGAAGACGGCTGGGCACCCCGAATACGGCCATGCCACCGGCATCGAGACGACCACCGGCCCGCTCGGCCAGGGCCTCGCCAATTCGGTCGGCTTCGCGCTCGGCGAGCGCATCATGAATGCCGCCTTCGGCAACGATCTCGTCGATCACTACACCTACGTGCTGGCCGGCGACGGCTGCCTGATGGAAGGCGTTTCCCAGGAAGCCATCGCGCTGGCCGGGCATCTGAAGCTCAACAAGCTGATCGTCTTCTGGGACAACAACAACATCTCGATCGACGGTCCGGTCTCGCTCGCCGACAACACCGACCAGGTCGCCCGCTTCCAGGCCTCCGGCTGGAACGCCAGCCACATCGACGGCACGGATCCTGAAGCCATCGCCTATGCCATCGAAGCCGCCCGCCATTCCGACAAGCCGACGATGATCGCCTGCAAGACGACCATCGGATTCGGCGCGCCGACCAAGGCCGGCACCAACAAGGCGCACGGCTCGCCGCTTGGCGCCGACGAGATCGCCGGCGCACGCAAGTTCTTCAACTGGGACTCGCCGCCCTTCGAAATCCCGGCCGACATCCTCGACGCCTGGCGCACCGCCGGCAAGGCTGGCGTCAAGGCACGCACCGATTGGGAAGGTCGCCTCGCCAAGGCCGACGCCAAGCTGAAGGCGGAGTTCGAGCGTCGCACCAGCGGCAAGCTGCCGTCCAATTTCGACGCCGTCATTGCCGACTACAAGAAGAAGCTTGTCGCCGACAAGCCGAAGGTCGCAACCCGCAAATCGTCGGAAATGGCGCTCGAAATCATCAACGGCGCCGTGCCCGAGACCATCGGTGGCTCCGCCGACCTCACCGGCTCCAACAACACCAAGACCAGCCAGACCAAGAACATCACGCCGGACGATTACGGCCAGCGCTATGTCCACTACGGCATCCGCGAGCACGGCATGGCCGCCGCGATCAACGGCCTGACGCTGCATGGCGGCCTCATTGCCTATGGCGGCACCTTCCTGTGTTTCTCGGACTATGCCCGCCCCTCGATGCGGCTTGCCTCGCTGATGGGCATCCGCTCGATCTTCGTCATGACCCATGATTCCATCGGTCTGGGCGAAGACGGCCCGACCCACCAGCCGGTCGAGCATATGGCGGCGCTGCGCGCCATCCCGAACCACAATGTCTTCCGTCCGGCCGACGCGGTGGAAACCGCCGAATGCTGGCAGATCGCCCTTGAATCGGAGAAGACCCCGTCGACCCTGGCGCTGACCCGCCAGAACCTGCCGACGGTGCGCACCGAGCACTCGGACAAGAACCTGAGCAGCCAGGGCGCCTACGAACTGGCCGCGGCCAGCGGCGAGGCGGCGGTGACGATCTTCGCCACCGGTTCCGAAGTCGAGATCGCGCTTGGCGCCCGCGACTTGCTGGAGAAGCACGGCCACCCGACCCGCGTCGTGTCGGTGCCTTGCTTCGAGCTGTTCGACAAGCAGAGCGATGCCTATCGCAAGAAGACGATCGGCGACGCGCCGATCAAGATGGCGATCGAAGCCGGCATCCGCCAGGGCTGGGATCATCTCATCGGCTCCGACGGCATCTTCATCGGCATGACCGGCTTCGGCGCCTCGGGTACCATCGAGCAGCTCTATCCGCATTTCGGCATCACCGCCGAGGCGGCTGCCAAGGCGGCGGAAGCCCGCCTGCACGGCAAATAACCGATTGAGGTGCCGAGGCCCACGAAACTGCATCCGGCATTTTCGTGGGCTGGCCCAACCTAATCGATTTAAATCCATGCCTTGGATGGCTGGATTCTTCGGCCGTCCGCCGCTATGAAGCTGCGGACCAAATTACCTTCCAGCTCCCAGGGAGAGAAACATGACCGTCAGAGTTGCCATCAACGGATTCGGCCGCATCGGCCGCAATATCCTGCGCGCCATCCATGAATCCGGCCGCAGGGACATCGACGTCGTCGCCGTCAACGATCTCGGGCCGGTCGAGACCAACGCGCACCTGCTGCGCTACGACAGCGTGCATGGCCGTTTCCCGCATGAGGTGAGCGTCGATGGTGACCAGATCACCGTCGGCAAGGAAAAATTCAAGGTCACCGCGATCAAGGATCCAACGCAGCTGCCCTGGAAGGAACTCGGCATCGACATCGCGCTCGAATGCACCGGCATCTTCACCGCCCGCGACAAGGCCGCCGCGCACCTCACCGCCGGCGCCAAGCGCGTGCTGGTGTCGGCGCCCGCCGACGGCGCTGACCTCACCGTCGTCTACGGCATCAACCACGACAAGCTGACCAAGGACCACATCGTCATCTCGAACGCGTCCTGCACCACCAACTGCCTGGCGCCGCTGGCCGCCGTGCTGCACGAGACGGTCGGCATCGAAAAGGGCATGATGACGACGATCCATTCCTACACCGGCGACCAGCCGACGCTGGACACCATGCACAAGGACCTCTACCGCGCCCGCGCCGCCGCGCTGTCGCAGATCCCGACCTCGACCGGTGCCGCCAAGGCGATCGGCCTCGTGCTGCCCGACCTCAAGGGCAAGCTCGACGGCATCTCGATCCGCGTGCCGACCCCGAACGTCTCGGTCGTCGACTTCAAGTTCATCGCCAAGCGCGCAACCACGGTGCAGGAAATCAACGAAGCGGTGATCGCCGCCTCCAACGGCAAGCTCAAGGGCATTCTCGGCGTCACCCATCACCCGAATGTCTCGATCGACTTCAACCACGATCCGCGTTCCTCGATCATGGCGCTCGACCAGACCAAGGTGATGGACGGCAACTTCGTTTCGGTGCTGTCCTGGTACGACAATGAATGGGGTTTCTCCAACCGCATGGGCGACACCGCGGTCGCCTTCGGCAAGACCATCGCCTGATCGAAGGTCCGTCTTCGCAAGACCCTGAAACGCCCGGCTTCGCCCGGGCGTTTTTCATTTGCCGGAGCCGCAACGGCTAGTCGCCCGAAAATCAGCGGCTTCGGCCAAAAAACCACCCTCCCGCCTTGCACTGGCCATGCCTTCGCCCCACTCTCCGTTGAATCGGGAAAGCACTACAGCGCCGCGCGTCCTCGGACGCGCAAAGGACGCTGTAACACTTTGACTTGGCGCATGACTCTTTCCGAAATCGATCCCGATTTCGGGGTCATGCGTCAGGATTTCGAGGGGCAAATCACGGATGGAGCATGCGATCTATCTCGTCACGCTGGTCGGCACAGCGCTTGTCGTCGCCGCCGCGTTTTCGAGCCTGATCGCCTTCCGCTTCGGCGCCCCCCTCCTGCTTCTGTTTCTCTGCATCGGGCTCGCCACCGGAACCGACGGCCTCGGCATCGAGTTCGACAATGCCCGCGTCGCCTATTTTGCCGGCTCACTGGCACTGGCCGTCATCCTGTTCGATTCCGGTTTCGGCACGCCGCTCAATGCCTTGCGGCAGGCGGCGGGGCCGGCGCTGTCGCTGGCGACCTTCGGCGTGCTGCTCACCACTGGCCTGTTCGGGGCCGCCGCCCACTATCTGCTCGACCTCAGCTGGCTGGAATCCTTCCTGCTCGGGGCTGCCGTCGCGTCCACCGATGCGGCTGCGGTGTTCTTCCTGCTGCGCGCCGGCGAGATCAATTTGCGCGAGCGCGTGCGCTCCACGCTTGAGGTGGAATCCGGCACCAACGATCCGATCGCCATCTTCCTCACCATCACGCTGGTCGAGATCATCGCCGCCCACGCCAATCCCGAAACCAACGTCCTGGTCACCAACCTGATGCTGGGCTTCCTCGTCAACATGGGTCTCGGCGCCGTTGTCGGCGTGCTCGGCGGCCTCGGCATCGTGCGCCTCGTCGACCGGCTCAATCTCGACCACGGCCTGCTGCCGATCTTCGTGCTGACGCTATCGCTGATGGTTTTCGCCGCCGCTGGCGCCATCGGCGGCTCGGGCTTCCTGGCGGTCTATCTTGCCGGGCTCATCGCCGGCAATTCCGACATCCGCGCCGTCACCATCCTCAAGCGCTTCCAGGATGGCATGTCGTGGCTGGCACAGATCATCATGTTCCTGATCCTCGGCCTGTTCGCGACGCCCTCGCAGTTCCCGGCGATCATGCTGCCGGCGATAGCGCTTGGCCTGTTCCTGATGTTCATCGCCAGGCCGATCGCGGTCTGGCTCTGCCTGATCCCGTTCCGCTTGCCCCGCCCTGAAGTCGCCTTTGTCTCCTGGGTCGGCCTGCGCGGCGCGGTTTCAATCCTGCTGGCCATCACCCCGCTGCTTGGCGGGCTGGAGAACGGCCGCACCATCTTCAATGCCGCCTTCATCATCGTGCTTGTGTCGCTGGTCATCCAGGGCTGGACGGTTGGCCCGCTGGCACGTCGCCTTGGCCTCATCGTGCCGGCGCGCCTCGGCCCCCTGGACAAGGTCGAGCTGGAATTGCCGGGCTCCGCCCACCACGAGCTGCTCGCCTATCGCGTCGCACACGGCAGCCCGGTGGCACGCGGCGAGCGCATTCCGCGCTGGGCGCGGCCCTCGCTGGTGCTGCGCGACGGCCGCTCGATGCGCTTCCAGGACATGGGCCGGCTCGCCGCCGGCGACCAAGTCTACATCTTCGTGCCGGACCGCTATCCGCGCCTGCTCGACAAGCTGTTTGCCAGCCGCGCCGTCGTCGATCCCGAGGACGCCGATTTCTTCGGCGCCTTCGCCGTCGACCCGGCACGCTCGGCCGCCGAACTGGAAGCCGCTTATGCGCCAGGCCTGAGCGAAGCGGAGCAGAAGCAGACCGTCGGCGCGCTGGTCACCGCGCGGCTCGGCGGCCATGCCGAATATGCCGACCGTGTGCTGATCGGTCCGATCGAGCTGATCGTCAGGGATGTCGATGATAAGGGCAGGATCACCGGGCTGGGCCTCTCCTTCGAGCCCACCGCGCCGGTGGCGCGAGTGCCGGTCTTCCTCAGTGCCGGCGAGATCGTCGACCGCCTCGCCGCCTTCATCCGCGATTGGCGCAGACCGGTGGTACCGCAGGTGGCGGCAAAGACAGACGACGCCCCTGAGCCGCCGGTCGAAAAGGCAGCGACGGGAAGCTGACTGCGGCGCTCGTTTGCGTCTCCCTCATCTACGTCGGCGCTGTCTTCACGGACTGTGTGCCCGCCCGCCTCAAAATTTCGTCCCGAACCCAGCCCAAGCCTTGCATCGTAGCCGATGCGGGGTATGGTCCCGGCGATTTTTCGAGGAAAGGGATCGGCATGGCTGCCTTCAGGACACTGGACGACATCGGCAACATCAGCGGCAAGCGCGTGCTGGTGCGCGTCGACCTCAACGTTCCCGTCGCTGACGGCAAGGTCACCGACGCCACCCGCATCGAGCGCATCGCGCCGACCATCGCCGAGCTCACAGGCAAGGGCGCCAAGGTCATCCTGCTCGCCCATTTTGGTCGCCCCAAGGATGGCCCCTCTCCCGAATTCTCGCTGGAGCCGATCGCGAAAGCGACGGCAGGGGTGCTCGGCCGTCCCGTCGGCTTTGCCTCGGACTGCGTCGGCGACACGGCGGGAACCGCGGTCGCCGCCATGAACAAGGGGGACGTGCTGCTGCTCGAAAACACCCGCTTCTACAAGGCCGAGGAGAAGAACGATCCGGCCTTCACCGAGCGGCTCGCCGCCAATGGCGACATCTTCGTCAACGACGCCTTTTCGGCGGCGCACCGCGCCCACTCCTCGACGGAGGGGCTGGCACACCTGTTGCCGGCCTTCGCCGGCCGCACCATGCAGGCCGAGCTCGAAGCGCTGGAGAAGGGCCTGGGCAACCCGGTCCGTCCGGTCGTCGCCATCGTCGGCGGCGCCAAGGTCTCGACCAAGATCGACCTGTTGATGAACCTGGTGAAGAAGGTCGACGCGCTGGTCATCGGTGGCGGCATGGCCAACACCTTCCTCGCCGCGCGCGGCACCAATGTCGGCAAGTCGTTGTGCGAGCATGATTTGGCCGCGACCGCCAAGCAGATCATGATCGAGGCGGCCGAGGCCGGCTGCGCCATCATCCTGCCGGTCGACGGCGTCGTCGCCAAGGAATTCAAGGCGGGCGCGGCCTGCGAAACCGTCGCCATCTCGGAGGTGCCGGCCGACGGCATGATCCTCGATGTCGGCGAAAAGACCGTGACGGCCGTCGGCGAATGGATCGACCGCGCCGCGACGCTGGTCTGGAACGGCCCGCTCGGCGCCTTCGAGATCGCGCCCTTCGATCACGCCACGGTGGCCGCGGCCAACCATGCCGCGGCGCGCACCAAGGCCGGCAAGCTGGTCTCCGTTGCCGGCGGCGGCGATACGGTGGCAGCGCTCAACCACGCCGGTGTCGCCGACGACTTCACCTATGTCTCGACCGCCGGCGGCGCGTTCCTGGAATGGATGGAAGGCAAGCCGCTGCCCGGCGTCGACGTGCTGAAGCGTTAGGCATTTCAGGAAAAACGGGCAATCCGATCAACTCGGCGAGAGCCGGAGAGGCGCCCGGGACTTTCAATCGATTCGAGCTTTCCGATGCCATTCCTTTGGCGGTAGACTTCCGTTAAGCGCGGAAGAAACCCCTTCAGGAGGAAGCACGATGAGCGAACGTCTCGAAGACATTGCCGCCGCGATGGTGGCGGGCGGCAAGGGCCTGCTGGCCGCTGATGAAAGCTCGGGCACGATCAAGAAGCGCTTCGACGTCATCGGCGTCGAATCGACCGCCGATAGCCGTCGCGACTACCGCGAGATGATGTTCCGCGCCAAGGACGCGATGACCAAGTATATTTCCGGCGTCATCCTCTACGACGAGACCATACGTCAGAAGGCCGCCGACGGCACGCCGCTGGTCGACATCATCAAGGCTTCGGGCGCCATTCCCGGCATCAAGGTCGATGCGGGCGCCAAGCCGCTGGCCGGCTTTCCCGGCGACACCGTCACCGAGGGCCTCGATGGCCTGCGCGAGCGCCTTGCCGACTATTACCAGCTCGGCGCGCGCTTTGCCAAATGGCGCGCGGTGATCGACATCGATACCGGCAAGGGCGTGCCCTCGGCCAATTCGATCGCTGCGAACACCCATGCGCTCGCCCGCTATGCGGCGCTTTGCCAGGAAGCCGGCATCGTGCCGATCGTCGAGCCGGAAGTGCTGATGGACGGCGCCCACGATATCGACACCTGCTACGAGATATCGAAGGCGACGCTGATCAAGCTCTATGACGAGCTCCATGCAGCCCGCGTCGTGCTCGAAGGCACCATCCTGAAGCCCAACATGGTCCTGTCGGGCAAGAAATCGGGCACGGTGGATAGCCCTGAGGAAGTCGCCGAGAAGACCATAAAACTGTTCCGCCAGACGGTGCCGGCGGCGGTGCCGGGCATCGCCTTCCTTTCCGGCGGCCAGGAGGACGAGGAGGCGACCGCAAACCTCAGCGCGATCAACGCCATCGGCCCGCATCCGTGGAAGCTGACCTTCTCCTACGGCCGCGCGCTGCAGGCCGCCCCGCAGAAGGCCTGGAGCGGCAAGGCATCGAACGTCGCCGCCGGCCAGGCCGCCTTCACCCACCGCGCCCACATGAACCACCTTGCGGCGCTGGGTAAATGGAAAGCGAGCCTCGAACAGGCCGCCTGACCACATCTTTTTCGTCTTCCTTCAAACCCGGGCCGCCGCGCCCGGGTTTCGTTTGTGGCATGCCGGGCTTGGGACGGCGCGTCTCCGTCCTTATCTCCTCTGCGGCGATGTCGGTTTTCGCTCGTCCCGAACGTCCTTGGGATGCAGACAGGGAGAGATACATGCATCGCAACAAGGTCGTTTCACGCGAAGACTGGTTCCAGGCGCACAAGGCGCATCTGGCTCGCGAGAAGGAACTGACGCGGCTCCGCGAGCGCCTCGCGGCCGAGCGGCGCGAGCTGCCGTGGCTGAAGATCAGGAAGGACTATGTCTTCGAGACCGGGCAAGGGCCGAAGAAACTGGCCGACCTGTTTGGCGCCAACAGCCAGCTGATCGTCTACCACTTCATGTTCGGGCCGGGCTGCTCCCATCATTGCGAGGGCTGCTCCTTCCTTGCCGATCATATCGACGGCGCCAATCAGCACCTCAAGCACCACGACGTGTCTCTGGTCGTGATCTCGCGCGCGCCGCTGGCCGAGCTTCTGCCCTACAAGCAGCGCATGGGCTGGAAGTTCGACTGGGTGTCGTCCTATGCGTCGGATTTCAACTTCGACATGCAGGTCTCTTTCACCGACAGGCAGATCGCCGCCGGCGAAACCACCTACAATTTCGAGACCCGTCCCCGCACCTCGAAGGAACTTCCCGGCACCAGCGTTTTCTACAAGGACGAGACCGGCGACATCTTCCTCACTTTCACGTCGCGCGCCCGCGGCGGCGAGGCACAGATCGGCGCTTACGACTATCTCGACATGACGCCGAAGGGCCGCAACGAGAACGGCCCCTATCACGGCCTGATGGACTGGGTGCGGCTGCATGACGAATATCAGGACAACCAGGCCGGCAAGTCCAACTGCTGCGACTGAAGGCGTTCACCTCGACCCGAACATGCGCTAAGCCTGCCTGATCATTTCACGGTATCGCCATGCGCTCCCCGGCTCTTCTCACCTGGCTCGCCTACCCCGTCTATGTCTGGCAGGGCTTGGGCGTGCGCCGTCGCACCACCCGCATGCTGCCGGCGCAGGGACCGGTCATGCATGAAATATCAGGCGAAGCACCTGCGATCTCGCTGCTGGTGCTGGGCGACTCCTCCGCCGCCTCGGTCGGCATCGGCAACTCCGAAAACGGACTTGCCGCGCAACTCGCCGTCATGATTTCGCAGCGCACCGGCCGCACTGTCCGCTGGCGCGCCGCCGGCTTCAATTCGGCGACATCGGGCCAGATCCGCGATCATGTCCTGCCCAATCTGTCGGCCGATCCGTGGACGCACATCGTGCTGGCCATCGGCACCAACGACACCAAGAACTTCCACTCGGTGCCGCGCTTCAAGAAGGAGTTCGGCGGGCTGCTCTATGCGCTGCGCGCCAAATGGCCGGAGGCGCGCGTGGTGTGGTCGCCGGTGCTGGAGTTCACCCGGGCGCCGGCGATGCCGCCGCTGCTCGGCAAAATCCTCGAAATCCGCGCCACCGCGATGAACCGAATGGGCGAGCGCCTGTGCCTGGAGCGCGGCGCGGTGCCCGCACCTCGCCTGCCGATCGCCGATCCCGAGGCCGGCTTTGCCTCTGACGGCTTCCACGCCTCGGAGGCCGGCTACCGGGCTTGGGCCGAGCATCTTGTCGGCCCAGTGATCGCCGGCTGAACACCGACGGGGCAGGCTCTGTATTGGCCCGCCTTATGCCAAATGCCCGAGCACGGCCGCCAATGAGATCGCGGCCATGGCGAGCAGCGCCAGTTTCCAGAAATCGCCGCGGCGTTTCAGCCCTGGCCAGCCGAGCGGCTTGATCAGCTGGATGACCATGAAGCCGATAATGACAAGGGCGAGGAATTTCGTCATCCCGCCTTTGACCAGCAACGTGGCTGGCTGTCAAAGCGGATCGTCCGGCTCCGGGAAAGAACAGGCGCCGCGATCCCGAACCGGAACGCGGCGCCCGCCTTGAGCACGCAGCGGCTTATTTCAGCGGCTTCAGCCCAGCCTCGATCGAAGCGCGCCTTGCTTCGAGGAATGGCGGCAGGGCCAGGCTTTCGCCCAGCGTCTCCAGCGACTCATCGGCGGTGAAGCCCGGCCCATCGGTGGCGATCTCGAACAGGATGCCATTCGGCTCGCGAAAATAGAGCGAGCGGAAGTAATAGCGCTCGACCTCGCCGCTCGACGGCAGGCGGAATTCGGCCAGGCGCGCCGTCCACTGATGCAGCGTCTCCTGGTCCGGCGCCCTGAACGCAACGTGATGGACCGCACCGGCGCCTTGCCTTGCCGGCGCGACACCTGGCTGCACCAGGACATGCAGCTCCGCCGCCGGCCCGCCCTCGCCCATTTCAAAAACGTGAACCTGGCCTTCCGGCGACGCATACTCCCGCGCCTTCCGCATATTCATGACCCCAGTCACCACCGCCTCGGTGTTGGTGACGTCGGGGACACTGATGACGATCGGTCCGAGCCCGCGGATCTGGTGTTCGGCCGGCACCGGACTTTGCGCCCAGGGATGGCTATCGCCCTTGCCGCCATCGCTGACCAGCCGCAGGCGCTGACCCTCGGGGTCTTCGAAATCCAGGCTGGCATAGCCGCCAATCTCGGCGATTTCTCCTGTCGCGATCGTCTCGTCGGTCAGGCGTTGTTTCCACCAGGCAAGGCTTTCCCGGCTGCCGACCCTGAGGCTGGTCCGCACGATGCTGTGCGTCCCGCGCCGCTCGCTCCCGACCGGCCAGTCGAAGAAGGTGAGGTCGGTGCCCGGCGTAGCCTCGCCGTCAGCATAAAAGAGGTGGTAGGCCGAGGTGTCGTCCTGGTTCACCGTCTTCTTGACCAGCCGCAAGCCCAGCACCTTCGTGTAGAAGTGAAGATTGCCGGACGCGTTGGCTGTGATGGCGGTGAGATGGTGGATTCCTGTCAGTTGCAGACTCATTGGGTGTCTCCCTGTTTTTGGGGGGAATTTTCTCCTTCCATATCGGAACGGCAGCCATGACGCTGAAGGCCTTGCACTCCGACAGTCCGTCGCTGCTGATTGAACAATGGCAGACTGATTTGCTCCCACTCAGTGAACAATCCGCTGTCCGTAAGCTGGTCGGAGGCCGTGGCCCAAGGACCGCTCTCCGACGAGCCGCGCCCGTGCGCGCTATTGTCGTGCGCCCTGCCATCCTCCTGACAGACTGCTGTCAGGAGGGGTATGCGATACTGCCTCCAGTTAGAGAGAGGAGAATAGCCATGAACGGGTTTACCATTCTTCGCGGCGTGCAGCACTATGTCGGCAAGGTGCGGACCATGCGCAACGAAATCCGCACCCAGCGCTTCATGAATTCGCTGCCGGCGGACATCCGCAAGGATATCGGCTGGCCGGACATGTATGCCGATCGTCGCCATCGCGGCAATTGAGACAAGATTTTCGAGACAGCACGTTGGACATGGGCGCGTCAACGCCCAGGTATATCGCGACATGCATGAAAACAAAGTCCGGCGCTAAAGGGATGGAGCGAGCTTATGCCCGATCGGAAGACAATCGGCTTTCTGTTCATCGAAGGCTTCGCCGACTGGGAATATGGCTTGCTGGCGGCATCGGCGGTGGAATGGTTCGGCGCCCGCGCCGTCTCGCTGACGCCTGAAGGCAAGCCGGTGACCGGAATTAGCGGTTTTCGGCTTACGCCTGACCGCTCGGCGGGCGTCGATGAGAATGCCGACCTCGATGCCGTCGCCGTGATCGGTTCCGATCAATGGGCGGGCAAGGCACCGCCGGACGTCGCAGGACTGCTTACGGCCGTCGCGTCCCGCGACGGTGTCGTTGGCGGCATCTGCGCTGGGACGCTTACGCTGGCCCGGGCCGGCCTGTTCGAGAAGGCCAGGCATACCAGCAATGGCCGTGACTGGATCAACCGCCACGAAGCCGGTTATGCCGGCGACATCAACTACCAGGACGTCCCGCATGCCGTGGCCGACGGCAGGATCGTGTCCGCGCCGGGTTCGGCACCCGGCACCTTCGCCCTTGCCTTTTTGCAGACGCTCTACCCCGAAAAAGGCGGCGATCTCGCGCAGATGCGGGGGCTGTTCGCCAGGGAGTATGCTGAAGCCTCCTGACAGTATGCTGTCAGGAGCTGCGTGCAATGGTGGGATAATGCGCATGGCCGGCCGAAAGGACGATCGATGAAAAGCTGGAACGACAGGCTGAACACGCCGGGCATCAATGGTGTGAAACCAACGCCGCGCACGATGGGAGACGTCGTCGAAGGCCAGCCGATGTTGGTGCCGACGGCGCGGCAGGTCGACGATTTCATCCGTTCCATTCCCCAAGGCGTCGAGATGGACGTGCGCGCGTTGCGCACCGCGCTTGCCGTCGAACATGGCGCCGAAGTGACATGCCCGGTCACCATAGGCTATCATCTGCGCACCGTTGCCGAAGCCGCCAGGGAGGACCTCGAACGCGGCATGACGCTGAGCGACATCGCCCCATTCTGGCGCGTGCTCGATGCGAAGACGCCGACAACGAAAAAACTGTCCTTTGGCGCGGAGTTCGTTGCCGCGCAGCGCAAGCGCGAAGGGCTGAAACCTTAATGCATGTCATTTGGAAGTGGATCCGGTCCGGGAGCCACTGCATGCATGGAGCAATTCCGGTGTGGAACGGTTTTCCGTCCGGAATTGCATCAAGACAAAGAGTTGGAGCAGGTCGCCGTTTCCATGAAACGGTGAACTGCTCTAGGAAAAACACTGGGGAAGCAAACGATGCGCCGCGCCGACAGGCTCTTTCAGATCGTGCAGCATCTGCGTGGTGGCCGTCTGGTCACCGCCCAGAAGCTCGGCACGTGGCTCGAGGTTTCCGAGCGAACGATCTATCGCGACATAGCCGACCTGCAGTCGACCGGGGTGCCGATCGACGGCGAGGCTGGCGTTGGCTACATGATGAGGGAGGGTTTCGACCTTCCGCCGCTGATGTTCACGCGTGACGAGATCGTGGCGCTGGTTGCCGGCGCGCGCATGGTGCGCGCCTTCGGCGGCGCCGCCATGGCACGTGCCGCCGACGAGGCGCTGGTCAAGATCGGCGCCGTGCTTCCCGATGCCGAGAAGGACCGCATTGCCCGCACCGAGATCCACACGCCGAT